>CAJXKX010000007.1 GCA_913055965.1 uncultured Roseovarius sp. | reverse complement strand
CAGCACGCTCAGTTCGATCCCGCCCGCGATCAGACCGCCCAGCGAGGCGAGCCCAAGCGCAAAGGCCAGCGGCATGCCCAGCAGCGCGAGCGTGAAGAAGATGACGACGACGGCGAGGGTCATGCGACGGCCTCCTCTGACCAGGTGTCGCGGCCGCCCCATGTCAGGAGCACGAGATGCAGCACGCTGTGCACCGCCGCGAGCAGCACCGCGACATAGTAGACCGCCGCGGTCATGTTGAGCGTCGGCATCATCTCGGGCCAGGTGTAGAGCGTCACCTGCCACGCGAACCAGAAGATCACCGCCATCAGCAGCGCGGCCAGCGCCGAGGACAGCCGGAACAGCCGGTCCTGCCAGAGCGGCGGGAACTTCACGAAGAGCGCGTCGATGCCGACATGCACGCCCCGTCGGATACCGTGCGGGATCGCGAGGAACATCGCCCAGACAAAGGCCAGCCGCGCCACCTCTTCGGACCAGTCGATGGCGCTGGAAAAGGCGTAGCGGAACACCACCTGCGTCACCACCAGCACCGTCATCGCCGCCATCGCACCGATCACCGCGTAGCGCGTGACGTGGTCGAGCCCGATCACCAGCGCGCGCGCCCGGGCAAAGGCCGGCCCCCCGGACGGGGGGCCGACGCGGTCGGCACGCGGGCTCATTGCGCCGCCGCCTCTTTCAGGACGAGGTCGATCAGGTCGGCCCCGATGCGCTCCTTGAGGTCACCGATCACCGGCTGGCTGCGGCTGCGCAGCGCCGCGCGCGTCTCGTCGCTCAGCGGGGTAAAGGTCATGCCCGCGTCGATCAGCGCCTGCCGCGAGGCCTCGTCCTCGTCCGCCGCGGTGTCGCGTTGCCACGCGACGGCCTCTGCCGCGGCGGTGCGCAGGGCGGCCTGCGCCTCGTCGGACAGCCGGTCGAACTTGCGCTTGTTCGCGACCAGCAGGATGTAATCGAAGAAATGCCCGCTATCCGAGAGGTGCCCCTGCACCTCGTTGAAATTGCGCGAAGCGATGATCGAATAGGGGTTCTCCTGGCCGTCAAGCACGCCCTGCTGCAGGGCAGAGTAGACCTCGGAAATCCCCATCGACACCGGATTCGCGCCGATCGCACGGAAGGTCGCGAGATGCGTCTCGTTCGGCTGCAGGCGGATCTTGAGCCCCTCGAAATCCTCGACGCTCTCGATGGGGCGCACGCTGTTGGTCACGTTGCGCGACCCAAGCTCCATCCAGCCCAGCGAGACGAAGCCGCGCTCCGCCAGCTTTTCGTTGAGCACGTCCCCGGCGGGCCCGTCGATCACGCGAAAGGCGGTCTCGCGGTCGGGATAGGCAAAGGGCAGCGACACCGCCTCGAGTTCGGGCACGGTGCGCGACAGATAGGCCGAGCCGATCCACGTCCCGAAGATCACGCCCGAACGCACCTGATCGACGTTCTCCTTGGCGCCGCCCAGCTGCATCGCTGGAAAGGTCTCGACCGTGAGGTCGCCATCGGTCAACTCGGCGAGGCGGTCGGCAAAGCGCTCCATCGCGACGGAACTGGAATGCGCGACCGGGAAATTGCCCGCGAGCCGGAGCGTTTCGGCCGCGGCGGGCGCGGCCAGGGCGGGCGCAAGCGCGGCCACGCAGGCCCAGGCGAGAATCGGTTTCATGGTGGGTCTCCCTTTGGTGGATGAGGGTCCGGCCAAGGCCCGAGAGCCCGGCCCCCTCGCGTTGATGCGTCACGGAGTCAGCGTTGATGAAAATCCTTCCTTAATCAAGATAATTTTTTATAATTTATTATATTTGTCTTAATATATTGATTTAGAATGTTTTTATGTAGGGTGCGCGTGACCAAATCCCGACCACCTCATCCCCGCGCCGCAACGGCGGGCCGGGCAGGCTCTTCGGCGGCATAGGCGCCCGCCTTCGAGGTGCCCAGACCGGCGGCGACAAGCGCCTCAGCCATGGTCACCGCACAGCCCACCCCGTCGATCACCGGCAGGCCGAATCGCTCGGACAGCCGCGCCGTCATGGCCGTCATCCCGGCGCATCCCAGCACGATCGCGTCGGCGCGATCCACGGCCATCGCCTCGGCGATCTCGGCGGCGATCAGCGCCTCGGCCCGGTCGGGATCGGTCTCGATGTCCAGAACCGGCACCTTGGCTGCACGTATCCCGGCACAGCGCCGCGACAGCCCGTAGCGGTCGATATTGTCCCGCAGCCCCGGCACCGCCCGGTCGAGCGTGGTCACGACACCGAACCGGGTCGAGATCAGCGTCGCGGCGTGAAACCCGGCCTCGCCGATCCCGATCACCGGGCCGTCGAACAGACAGCGCAGCGCATCGACGCCGGTATCGTCGAAACAGGCGACGACGATCGCATCGATGTCGCGATGCCGCTGCACCTCTTCCAGCAGGCCGTGATGACTGCGCGCGATATCGAGGAAACCCTGGATGCTGGCAGGGCCGCTCGCGGGCTGCGTGGCGACGATCTCGGTCCCGGGTCGCGCCACGGCCCGCGCGGCGGCGGCGATCTTGGCGGTCATCGAGCGGGTGGTGTTGGGGTTGATGACGAGAAGTCTCATGCCGGTCGTCTCCCTTGCGGATTGCGTGCCGTGCGCCAAAGGCCCTCATGCTCTCGTCGCAGGCCGCCCAGCCCCGCCGCGTCGATTGCCTTCCGGGCACGATCCGTCGCCTCGGCGATCCCCGCCTGCGGATCGAGCGTGCGCGACACCCGCCCGCGCAGCACGACCCGCCCGTCGACGATCACGCTGTCGACATCGGCGGCATTGGCGAAATGCGCGATGGCGTGCAGCGGCATGTCGGGCGGGGTGAGGTGCGGCTTGCGCATGTCCACAAGCACCACATCGGCCTTCTTGCCCGCCTCGAGCGAGCCGAGATCGGCCTCGAGCCCAAGCGCGCGGGCGGCGTCGATGGTCGCCATTTCCAACGCCTTGCCCGGCGGCAGTACCGACGGGTCCGCAAAATGGCGGCGGTGGTAATGCATGGCCTGCGCCATGTGGCGAAACATGTCGTAGCCCCGGTCCGGTGCCGACGCATCCGACCCGAGCGCCACGCGAATCCCCCGCTCGATCAGTTCGGGCACCGGGCAGCGCCCGAGGATCGACATGATCGCGCTGGGATTGTGGGCGATGGCCGCGCCGGTCTGCTCGAGCGCGACGATATCGTCTTCGGTGAGGTCCACCGAATGCGACAACAGCGCGAACGGCCCCAGCAGGCCCAGATCGCGGGCATGGGCGATGGTGCCGTCGCGGTGCCCGTCCTGCGTCAGAAGCACCCCGTGCCGTTCGCGCAGCGCGGCCACGGCATCGGTCATGCGGCGCACCTCGCCTTGGGCGCCGTCGCCACGGTCGGGGCAGCCATAGACCGGCATGACGAGGCAGATCCCGGTGCGCCGTCCGAGGATGTCGTCATGCCGCGCGATCAGGTCCGCGCTCACCTCCATCTGCCGCTCGAAGGTGATCTCGTCCGCCGCGCCCCCGGAGCGGCGATAGCGCAGAGGAAAGGGCGCGCGCCCAGGGCCCACCGCCAGCACGGTGCGCAGCCCGCTCTCGCGGGTCGCCGCGCAATGCGCATCGCCATAGGCTGGATCGTCGGTGCGATAGATATCCGCCCCGCCCCCAAGCAGCGTGACGCAGGTCGTCACCCCTGCCATCAGCCGCTCCAGCAGCGCCAGCCGCGCCTCGGCCGCCCAGAAATCCACCTCCGTGCCCCCGGCATAGAGCGCCTCGCAGGCGCCGAACCAGGCCTGCGTGTCGCCCGCGCCCAGCGCCCGCACCAGGCCGTGACCGGCATGGGAATGACAGTCGATCAGCCCCGGCAGCGCCACCATGCCGCGCGCGTCGATCACCTCGGCGGCAGAGGCCGCGCGCCCGGCCAGATCGGCATCGGGGCCGATGGCGGCGATCCGGTCGCCGGCGATCGCGATGGACGCATCCTCGATCACGCGGCGGTCGGCATCGACGGTGATCGCGGTGGCATGGCGGATCAGGAGATCGGTCATCGGCGGGCTTCCTTCAGCGGGTAGGTCGGGGGGAAAATCTCTTCGAGCGGCGGGTGCCCGTGGGTCCGGTCCGGGTATTGCGCGACCATCGCGTCAAAGCGTGTCTGCGCCCCGGTGCGCAGCGCCTCGTGATCGACGCCTGGGATCACCCCGTCGCGCATCACGATCCGCCCGTCGATCACCACGGTGCGCACATCGCGGCCCGATCCGTTGAGCAGCACGGTCTGGATCGGGTCGATCACCTGCCCGATCGCCGGATCGTCGAGGCCGATCACGGTGATATCGGCCCGCGCCCCGGCGGCCAGCCGCCCCAGGTCGTCGCGGCCCAGCGCCCGCGCCCCGCCCAGCGTCGCCGCATCGTAGAGGTCGCCCGCGCGTACCGCCTGCGGATCGCCCTCGGCGAGGCGCGCGGTCATCAGCCCGACCTGCATGTTGAGGATCATGTCGGGCGGGTGCGTGTCGGTGCCCATGCCGATGGTCAGCCCGGCATCGCGGTAGCGCGCAAGGGACTGCAGCGCCGTGCCGCCCCGCGCCATCACCAGCGGGCAATGCGCCAGCGCCGCCCCGCTCCCGACGAGGATGTCGAGATCGGGGGCGTCGTGGGTGATGCCGTTGACGCCCGAGATATAGGTCAGGTGCGGCAGGATCGGGCGCACCGACAGAAAACCGACGTCATGCAGCCATTGTGCCGGGCTCTTGCCGTGCATCCGGACGACGCTCTCGTATTCGAAAGCCGACTGGCAGCAGTGCAGCCGCACCGGCACACCGAGCGCGCGCGCGTGCTGCGCCGTCCGCGACAGCAGGGCCGAGGTGCAGGTCTCGATCCGGTCCGGAGCCAGCATCGTCCGCACGAGACCGCCCGCAGTGCCCTCGAATTCCTCGCAAAAGCGGGCCGCCTCCTCAAGCCCGGCAAGACCGCGCGCCTCGTCGAAGTGAAAGCCGATCTCGCCGCCCGACGCGACATAGGTGTTGCCGCTGCGATAGGCCGGGCCGAGATAGACCCGCAGGCCCAGCGCGGCAGCGGCCTCTGCGGCACCTGCGAACTCGTCCCATGTCTCGCCCCATTCGCGGTAGAACAGCGACGCGATGGGCAGGGCGGTGGTGATGCCGTTGCGGATCAGCCGGGTAAAGGCATAGTGCTTCTGCCAGCGCAGGTCCTCGGGCGTATACATCTCGCGCGGGCCCGCCTGCATGTAGCTTTCGGGCCAGACGCGCCCCTTCTTCCACGCGGGCTGGTTGTCCAGCCCCAGCACCGTGGTATCGAGATCGCCCAGCGCGTCGAGATCGACGAAGCCGGGCCCGATGAGCGCCCGCCCGCAATCGATCCGCTGCGCCACCTCGCCCTCGAAATCGTGGCCGACAAAGACGATCGCGCCGTCTTCGAACACGACCTCTCCGCGCGACAGCAGGACATGCGCTCCGTTCTCGTGTCCGACCACCCAATCGGCGGTCATCAGGATGCGGCCCCGCGGGCGCTGCGCGGCCATCACGGGGCCTCCCGCAGGCTGTGCCCGTCGCGGGCCACGACGCGCCCGCCCCGCAGCACCAGCCGCCGCGGCGGATGCGCGACCACGGCATGGGTCACGCTCTCGGCCTCGACCAGCAGCAGGTCGGCGCGGCAGCCTTCCGCGATCCCGTGCCCCTCCAGCCCCATCACCCGCGCCCCGCCGCCGCTGCAGCACCAGAGCGCGTGCTCGACATCGCGATCCGCGCGCAGGTTGTTGCGCAGCCCCAGCAGCATGGCGCGCTCGAGCATGTCGGCATTGCCATAGGGCCCCCAGGTATCGCGGATGCCGTCGGAGCCCGCGCAGAGCGTGACCCCGGCGGCGCGCAGGTCTTCGACCAGCGGCACGGGGCGCGAGGGCGTGGCGACGGTGGCGATGTGAATCCGCGCCTCGGCCAGGTCGGCCACGAGGGCGCGCGCGCGGTCGCGGTCGGGCATCCCGAGGCAGAAGGCATGGCTGATCGTCACCCGGCCCTGCATCCCGTGTGCGCGGGTGCGTTCGATGATCATCTCCATGCTGAACGCGCCCAGTTCGCCCGGCTCGTGCAGGTGAATGTCGATGGGCTTGCCATGCGTCTCGGCCAGCGCGAACACGGCATCCAGCTGTCCCTTGGGGTCGGCGTCGATGCCGCAAGGATCGAGCCCGCCCACCACGTCGGCGCCCGCGCGCAGGGCGGCGTCCATCAGGTCGAGCGTGCCGGGGCGCGACATCAGGCCGGATTGCGGAAAGGCCACGATCTCGATGGCCACGAGATTGGCGAGGTCGGCACGTGTGCGGGCGACCCCCTCGATCCCGGCGAGGCCCACCTCGGTATCGACATCGACATGGCTGCGGATCGCGGTCGTGCCATGCCCGACCGACAAGAGCGCCTGCCGCGTGGATTGGCGGTGCGGGTCGATATCCCATTCCCGGCGCAGCCGGCGTTCGGTGTCGATCTTGTCGCGCAGCGTCGGACCGGCCTGATGCGCGCGCCAGCCCATCCCCCAGAGCGACTTGTCGAGATGGGTATGCGCCTCGACGAGACCCGGCAGCGCGATGGCCCCGCCGCCCGGCTCTTCGGTCACGCCCGGCACGGCGGGCAGGTCGGGGGCGATGCGGGCGATGCGCCCGTCGCGAATCAGCATGTCGGCGGTCGGGCCGCCCAACGGGCGCACCTGCCTGAGAAGGAGATCGTCGGTCATGGGGCCCTCAGCTTCCGGTTGCCGCTTTGAGCGTCTCGGTCGCGGTCAGCACGAACTGACGATCCGAGACGATGTAATTGTCCGCATGCAGGCGCGCGACCGGCTGATACGCCTCGGGCCGCACATAGCGCCCGGCCGCGTCGAGACAGGCGTCGCGCACATGCATCTGCACCACCTCGCCCAGCACGATGGCGCGGCGCGGGTAGTCGATGATCCGCTCGGTCCGGCATTCCAGCGACGCGGGGGCCTCGGCCACGCGGGCAGGCGCGATCTTGAGCGACGGCGCGTGGCTGAGCCCGGTCAGCGCCACCTCGTCCACCGCGTCGGCAAAGCCGATGCCGCAATCCACCATCTGCTGCGCGATCGCCATGTCGCACAGGTTGACGGTGAACTCGCCCGACCGCCGGATATTGCGCATGGTTTCCTTTTCAGTGCCGTCGGGCCGCGCCTGGATGCCCAGGATCACGATCGGCGGATCCTGCGAGAACACGTTGAAAAAGCTCATCGGCGCGGCGTTGGGGGTGCCGTCCGCGGCGGTGGTCGTGACCAGCGCGATGGGGCGCGGCGCCACGAAGCTGCACAGCAGGCGATAGCGGTCTTGCGGGGGCAGGCTCTCGAAATCGAACTCCATCACGCCACCCCTCTCTGCCGGTCCGCACCGTGCGCCCGGCTGCCCGGCGCGCGCCCCTCGGTCACGGCATGGCAGGCGACAACGGTGCCGCCATCGCGCGCGACGAGGTCGGGCGAGGTCTCGCGGCAGCGGCCGTCGGCCAGCGGACAGCGCGGGTTGAACGAACAGCCCGGCGGCGGCGTGATCGGGTTCGGCACCTCGCCGATCACCGGGGCACGGTCGCGCCGCCCCATGTCGATATCGGGGACGGTATCCATCAGCAGGCGGGTATAGGGATGCTCGGGGGCCGAGAATATCCGCCCCGCCGGCCCCGCCTCGACCAGCCTGCCGAGGTACATCACGCCGACGTAGTCCGACATGAAATCGACCACCGCAAGATCGTGGCTGATGAAAAGGTAGGTCAGGCCAAGCTCGTCCTGCAGGTCGCGCATCAGGTTCAGCACCTGGCTTTGCACCGAAACGTCGAGCGCCGAGGTGGGCTCGTCGCAGACCAGGAATTCCGGCCGCGACGAGATCGCCCGCGCGATGGAAATCCGCTGGCGCTGACCGCCCGAGAACTCGTGCGGGAATTTCTCGCCGTCGCGCGCCGACAGGCCGACCATCTCGAGCAGCCGCCCCACCTCGGCGCGTTCCTCCGCGCGGCTGGTGGCGATGCCGAAGCTGCGCAGCGGCTCGGCGATGATGTCGCGCACCCGCCAGCGCGGGTTGAGGCTGGCATAGGGATCCTGAAAGATCATCTGGATGCGTTTGCGGAATGCGCCCCGCGCGGCGGCGGGCAGCGCGGTAAGGTCCGTGCCGTCAAAGCGTATCTCGCCCGCGCTCGCGCGGTGCAGCCCCACGACGAGCTTGGCCACGGTGGATTTGCCGCAGCCCGATTCGCCCACGAGGCTGAAGGTCTTGCCGCGCGGGATGTCGATATCGAGCCCGTCCACGGCACGCAGATACTGCCTGTCCTTGCGTTCGATCACCCGGTTGAGCAGCGGTGCCGACAGGTCGAAGGTCTTGGACAGGCCGCGCAGCGAAACGAGGGGGCCGGGATCGGTGGCGTTGGAGGTCATGCCGGTTCTCCCTGGTAGAGGTGACAGGCGACGTGGCCGCCCTCGACGGGCAAGGGGGCCGGGCGCGTGGCCCTGCATTCCGCAAAGGCGCGCGGGCAGCGCGGATGAAAGGCGCAGCCCGGCGGCAGGTCGGTGAGGCGCGGCATGGCCCCGTCGATCTGGGTCAGCCGCTGCACCCCCGAGCCGACCCGCGGGATCGATTGCATCAGGCCCAGCGTGTAGGGGTGGCGCGGATCGCGGACGACCTTTTCCACCGGCCCGATCTCGACAACGCGGCCCGAATACATCACCGCGACGCGGTCGGCGGTCTCGGCGATGACGCCCATGTCATGCGTCACCAGGATCACCGCCGCGCCGTGGTCGCGGCACATCCGCTTGAGCAGGTCGAGAATCTGCGCCTGGATCGACACGTCGAGCGCGGTGGTCGGCTCGTCGGCGATCACCAGTGACGGCTCGGCGCAGAGCGCGAGCGCGATCACGACCCGCTGGCGCATGCCGCCCGAGAACTGGTGCGGATACTGGTCGATCCTCGCCTCTGGGGCCGGGATGCCCACCTCGGCGAGAAAGTCGATGGCGCGTTTGCGCGCCGCGCCCGGATCGAGCCTCAGATGCGTGCGGATCGTCTGGATCAGTTGCTGTCCGACGGTCATCAGCGGGTTGAGACTGGTCAGCGGGTCCTGAAAGATCGCGCCGATCCTGCGGCCGCGCAGGCGGCGCATCTCTTCGGCGGACAGCGTGTCGATGCGCTGCCCCTCGAAGCGGATTTCGCCCCGGTCGATGCGGCCCGGGCGCTCGAGCAACCCGGTGATCGCGGTGCCGGTCAGCGATTTGCCGGCCCCCGATTCGCCCACCATCCCGAGGATTTCGCCCGGCGCGAGATCGAAGGTGATCCCGTCCACGGCTCGCAAAGGGCCGTGCCGCGTGTCGAAACAGATCGAGAGATCGCGGACGCTCAGAAGCGGGGTGTTCGAAGAGGTCATGGGTCTCTCTCCTTTCAGCGCAGCTTGGGATTGAGGGCGTCGCGCAGCCAGTCGCCCAGCAGGTTGACCGCCAGCACCAGCGCCACCAGCGTCAGCGAGGGAAAGATCACCACCCACCAGACACCCGAGAACAGGTATTCGTTGCCGACCCGGATCAGCGTGCCCAGCGACGGGTTGGTCGGCGGCATCCCGACACCCAGAAACGACAGCGTCGCCTCGATCAGGATCGCCATCGCGAGGTTGATCGTCGCGATCACCAGCACCGGGCCCATCACGTTGGGCAGGATGTGGCTGAACAGGATCGCGAAAGGGCGCCGCCCGACCAGCTGCGCGGCATAGACGTATTCGCGGCTGCGCTCGACCATGGTCGAACTGCGCACAGTGCGGGCGTATTGCACCCAGGTGGTGATGGTGATGGCAAAGACCAGCACGATCAGCGCCGCACTGTCATGCATCTCGCGGGGCAGCGCGCCGCGCGCGATACCGCTGATGAGCAGCGCCACCAGGATGGTCGGAAAGCTGAGCATCACATCGGCGATCCGCATGAAGAACGCATCGACCATGCCGCCGAAATAGCCGCTCACCAGCCCGACGACGATGCCGATGGCCATCGCGAGCACGACGCTGACAAAGCCCACGGCCAGCGAGATGCGCGAGCCGTAGAGGATCGCCGACAGCACGTCGCGGCCCTGGTTGTCGGTGCCCAGCAGGTAGCGCGGATCGCCGCCCTCGGCCCAGGCCGGGGTCGAACGGGTCATGCGGGGCGATCCACGGGGCGAGGATCGCCGCCGCCACGATGACCAGCGTGACCAGCGCCGCCAGCACCGTGACGCGCGAAGAGCGGAACCGGTAGAAAAGATCGCTCTGCGCGATCGCCTTCAGGCGGGATTGGGGGAATGCTTCAAGGGCCATCTTTTCTCTCCCTCACGCCTGCACCGACAGGCGTGGATCGATTGCGAAATAGAGCAGGTCGACGATCATGTTGATCGCGACAAAGACCAGCGCGACCAGCACCAGGTAGGCGGACATCACCGGGATGTCGGCAAAGCTCACCGCCTGGATGAACAGCAGGCCCATTCCCGGCCACTGGAACACCGTCTCGGTGATGATCGCGAAGGCGATCATCGAGCCCAGTTGCAGGCCGACGATGGTGATCACCGGCATCAGCGTGTTGCCCAGCGCATGGCCGAAATTCACCGCCCGGTTGGTGAGGCCGCGCGCGCGGGCAAAGCGCACGAAATCCGAGCGCAGCACCTCCATCATCTCGGCGCGCACCAGCCGCATGATCAGCGTCACCTGGAACAGGCCCAGCATCACCGCAGGCAGGACCAGCGACTTGAGCCCGCTCACGGTGAGAAAGCCAGTGCTCCACCAGCCGATCTGCACCGTTTCGCCGCGCCCGAAGGACGGCAGCCAGTTGAGCCAGACCGAGAACACCAGGATGAGCAGGATGCCGGTGACGAAGGTCGGCACCGATATGCCGATGAGCGAGATCACGTTGAGCAGGTTGCTGAGGATACCGCGCGGGTGCAGCGCCGCGTATATCCCCATCGGCACGCCCAGCAGCAGCGCAAAGACGGCGGCGGCAAGCACCAGTTCGAGCGTTGCGGGCAGGCGCTCGGCGATCATCTCCGAGACCGGGCGCTTGTTGCGGTAGGAGATGCCGAATTCCCCCTGCACCGCGCCGGTCACGAACCGCGTGAACTGCACGGTGACCGGCTGATCCAGCCCCAGCTGTTCGCGCAGCGCCTGGCGCTCTTCGGTCGAGGCGTTCTCGGGCAGCATGCTGTTCACCGGGTCGCCGATGAAGCTGAACATGGAAAAGGCGATCAGGGCGACGGCGAGCATCACCAGCACGGACTGGATCAGCCGCCTGAGAATAAAGGCGATCATGGCGCGGACCTCCGCTGTTCGGGTGGGGCTTGGCAGGGTGCCGGGCACCGGCCGCAGGGGGCGCGGCCGGTGCCCGGCGGACGGATCATTCGACCGTCGCGTACCACAGGCGCGGCTTGTTATCCGCGGTGATCGGGATATCGACACCGCTGCGCACGGCCCAGGCCAGCGGCTGCTGATGCAGCGGGATGATGGCGACATCGTCGCGCGCGATCTTCAGCGCCTCGGTCATCATGGCGCTGCGCTTTTCCGGATCGAGCTCGACGGCGACCTTCGCGGTCAGCGCGTCGATCTCGGGGTTGGAATACCCGCCCGGGTTCCACGCGCCCATGCGATCCTGCGGGGTATGAAGCAGCGCCGACAGGACGCTGTAGGCGTCGAGCATCGGCAGCGTCGCCCAGCCCACCATGTAGATATCGGAACTTCCGGCCAGCACCTTCTCGAAATGCTTCGACGGGGTCTGCGAGGTCAGTTGCGCGCGCACGCCGATCCGCGACCACATCGCGGTGATGGCCTGGCAGATTTCCTCGTCGTTGACATAGCGGCTGTTGGGGCAGTCGAGCCCCACTTCGAAGCCGTCGGCATAGCCCGCCTCGGCCAGCAGCGCCCGCGCGGCCTCGGGATCGGCGGGCGGCAGCACGTCGATCGCCGCATCATAGCCCGGCACCGGCGGCGCGACCAGCAGCGCCGAGTTGCGGGACATGCCGCGCATGATCTTTTCGCGGATCAGCTCCATGTCGATGGCCCGCCACAGGGCGGCGCGCACCCGCCGGTCCTGCAGGGGGTTGGCATCGGTCAGGTCGGAATTGTGCAGCGTGTCGGAATGGTTCATGCCCAGCATGATCGTGCGCAGCGCCGGGGCGATGATGACCGACGCCCCGCCCGAGCGGTCGATCCGCTCGACATCCTGCAACGGCGCGGGCGTGATGAAATCCAGCTCGCCCGACAGAAGCGCCGCGATCCGCGTCGCGTCCGAGCCGATGGGGCTGAACTCGATCCGGGTCAGGTTGTGCTGCGGCTCGTCCCACCATGCCTCGTTGACCACCAGCACCGTGCGCGCATCCGGCTGGCGGCTTTCGAGCCTGAACGGCCCGGTGCCGTTGGCATTGGCCACCGCGTGATTCTCGCGCCCGCCGCGCATGTCGGCGGGCAGGAGCGCGTCGTGTTCGGCCATCCATTCGCGGTCGAGGATCAGGATGTTGGTGAGGTAGTTCAGCACGATGGGGTCGGGGCCGCTCAGCACCAGGTCGACGGTATACTCATCCACCTTCTCGACCGAGGCCATCCCGGGGATGTTGCTCTTGACCGGCGACGTCTCGTGCGCCGCGCGTTCGAGCGAGGCGACCACGTCATCGGCGGTGAACGGGTTGCCGTTGTGAAAGGTCACGCCCTCGCGCAGCGTGAAGCGCAGGCGCGTCGGCTCGACAAACTCCCACGAGGTCGCCAGCGCGGGCTCCACCTCGAGATCCTGGTTGTAGCGCACCAGCCCCTCGTAGACGTGATTGAGGAAACCGATCGTGTTGCTCTCGGTCATCGAATGCGGGTCCATCGCCGCGATATCGGTCGAATCCGCCATGCGCAGGGTATTCGCGCCGGAGGCCCCGGCAAGCAGAGCGGTCACGGCAGCGACGGCCAGACCGGTCTTGAGGCGAGTTTTCAATGTCATCGTCTTCTCCGTGTTGGAATGGGCATGCACCGCTTCTTCCGTCGGCGTCCACAATATCGTATACAATATTTGTGTGCGATCAATTCTTTTCTTTGTACGGAATAAATCGTATACGTTCCAATGGCTAAAACGTATACATATTGGGCACGGGAGACGGTTCCAGAGGCCCTGTGCGGTCGGGAGGAGTGTGCAATGAGTGACATGCCAGAGGGCGAATCGGAGATCGGCGAAGGCGCGGCGGCGCCCTCTCCGAAGATGGATTCGGACAGGATTTACCGGCGCATCTTCGACGCCATCGTGGATCACAAGCTCCTGCCCGGCACGCATCTGAAGGAAGACGAGCTGTGCGATCATTTCGGGGTCGGCAGGACGCGCATCCGCACCGCGCTGTCGCGCCTTGCCTCCAACCACGTGATCGAGCTTGTCGCCAATCGCGGTGCCTTCGTGGCGCGCCCCTCGGTCGAGGAGGCACGCGAGGTGTTCCGCGCACGGCGGGTGATCGAGGGGCACCTCGTGCGCCGCGCCGCCGACCGCCGCGACGACGCCATGAGCCGCGCCCTCAACGATCACCTGCACGGCGAGCGCGCCGCGCGCGCCGCCGGGGATGCGGCGATGGTGATCCGGCGCTGCGGGCGCTATCATCAGGTGCTCGCCGATCAGGCCGAAAGCCCGATCATGGCCAGCTTCGTGCGCGAACTCATCGCGCGCTCGTCGCTCATCATCGCGATCTACGAATCGGAAAAGCCCGATACCTGCGAGATGGACGAACACCGCCTGCTGTCGGACCTCGTCCTCGGCGGGCATGGCGACGAGGCCGCCGCGCTGATGGATCGCCACCTCACCGGGATCGAGAACCGGCTCGAACTCAAGCCGCGCCGCGAAACCGCCAGCGACCTGCAGCAGATCCTCGGCTGAGCCACCGGCCCGGCCCGGCCGCTCAGGCCGGGGTCCGCGGCCCGTCCTCGGTCACGACGGCACAGAGCGGGATGTCGTGCGGCTGCGGGTAGATCGTGTCGAGCCGAGCCGCCGCGAAGCCGATCCCGATGGTGACGGGGCGGGGGTCGAGCGCCGCCAGCGTCCGGTCGAAATACCCCCCGCCATAGCCCAGCCGAAAGCCCTCGCGCGTCCAGCCGAGGCAGGGGGCGAGCACGATATCGGGGCGCAGCGCCGCGGCCTCGGGCGGCGGCACCGGGATGTTCCAGTCGCCGCGCTGCATCCGCGTCGCGGGTGTCCAGCGCCGGAACACGAGCGGCGCGGCCCGCGTCTCGACGACCGGCAGGGCCACCGTCACCCCCGCCGCGTGCAAGTCGGCCATCAGCCCGCGCAGGTCGGGCTCGCCCTTGATCGGCCAATAGGCCGAGAGCACGCATCCCCGCGCCCCGTCATGCCGCGCATCGAGCAGCGCCCGAAGGTGCCGGGCGATCGCCTGACCGGCCTCCTGCCGCGCCCGCACCGCCAGCGCGTCGCGCGCGGCGCGCAATTGCGCCCTGCGGGCGCGCCGCCAGCGGGCCACATCGGCGGCCTGCTGCGGGTCGGCGGCTCGGGCAAAGGCGGGGTCAAGCTCGTGCGCCATGCAGGGCGACGAGGCGAAAGGTCCTGGCGTCTCATTCTCGGTCATCGGGCGATCCCGCTCGTTTCAGCCCCGTCGAGGCCCGTGGACCGCCAGCGTAGACAAGGGCTTCAGCCGCGCCCGCCCGTGCGCGGCACCTTCCTTGCCGATTGCGGCCCGAGGGTGCCGCTGCGCCGCTGCGTATCCGGCTGTCAGTAATGCGGCGGGCGTTCCTCACCGAACACGATGCCGCCCTCGCCCTCGCGCGCGCGGTCGGCCTCGCGGCGCACGAGCCATGCCACCTGCCCGCGCAGATGCTCGATCTCGCGATCCTGACGGGCGACCACCTCTGACAGGTCGTCCACCGCGCGGATCAGGTGGGCCAGGCGTTCCTCGATCTCGCTCATGGCGCGGGCTTACGCCGCCCGCGCGCACCGGTCAACCTTGCCCCTTCGCGCCCCTTGGGCTAGACCCCGCCGCGAACTGCCCGCGAAGGATCGCCGACCGATGGCCAAGCCACGAAAGACCCCGCGCCCGAGGGCCGAAACACCCAAGGGCTTCCGCGACTATTTCGGCACCGAGGTGACCGAACGCGCGGCCATGCTCGGCAGGATCGCGGAGGTCTATCACCGCTACGGCTTCGACGCGCTGGAGAGTAGCGCGGTCGAGACGGTCGAGGCGCTGGGCAAGTTCCTGCCCGACGTGGACCGCCCCAACGAGGGCGTCTTTGCCTGGCAGGACGAGGACGAGAAATGGCTGGCGCTGCGCTATGACCTGACCGCCCCCTTGGCCCGCGTCTACGCGCAGCACCGCAACGATCTGCCCACGCCCTACCGCCGCTATGCCATGGGCCCCGTCTGGCGCAATGAAAAGCCGGGGCCGGGGCGATTCCGGCAGTTCTATCAATGCGATGCGGATACGGTGGGTTCGGCCAGCATGGCCGCCGATGCCGAGATTTGCGCAATGCTGGCCGATGCGCTGGAAGAGGTCGGCATCCCGCGCGGTGACTACGTGGTGCGGGTGAATAACCGGAAGGTCTTGAACGGGGTGTTGGAAGCAACGGGCGTCTCGGACCCCGAGCAACAGGCCGCCGTCCTGCGCACCATCGACAAGTTCGACAAGGTGGGCGAGGCGGGCGTGCGCGAATTGCTTGGCAAAGGGCGCCTCGATGCCTCGGGGGCCTATATCGACGGCGTTGGGCTGTCGGATGAACAGGCCGCCCCGGTGCTGGCCTTCCTTACGTCAATGGGCCGCGATACCGCCGAGACGCTGGCCAACCTGCGCGGAGCGGTGGGGGCTTCGGAAGTCGGCGGGCAAGGCGTCACCGAACTCGAGGAGATCGCCACCCTCCTCGCAGCCCAAGGCTACGGCCCCGACCGGATCGTGATCGACCCCTCCGTCGTGCGCGGCCTTGGCTACTATACCGGCCCGGTCTTCGAGGCGGAACTGACCTTTGAAATCCTCGACGAAAAAGGCCGCCCGCGCCAGTTCGGCAGCGTTGCGGGCGGGGGCCGTTATGACGATCTCGTCGCGCGCTTCACCGGGCAGCAGGTGCCCGCCGTGGGCGTCTCCATCGGTGTCGACCGCCTGCTTGCCGCCCTGCGCGAAAAGGGGCGCGTGGGCGGCGAGGCGCAAGGCCCCGTGGTCGTGACCGTCATGGACCGCACCCGCATGGCCGACTATCAGGCGATGGTCGGCGACCTCCGCCAAGCAGGTATCCGCGCCGAGGTCTATCTGGGCAACCCAAAGAATTTCGGCAACCAGATGAAATACGCCGACCGGCGCGGCGCGCCGGTGGCGGTGATCGCGGGCGAGGACGAGTTCGCGAAGGGCGTGGTGCAGATCAAGGACCTCGTTCTCGGCGCGCAGATCGCCGCGAATGCGACGCTCGAGGAATGGAAGGAACGGCCCAGCCAATACGAGGTGCCGCGCGCGCAACTTGTTGAAAAGGTGCGTGCAATCCTCGAAGGCCTGTCCTGATGCCCGAGCGCGCCGCAACCCTTGCCGAGGCCGCGCGCCTGCGGGGCCTTTTCGAGGCGGCGGGCGCGCTGCCGGTGGAAACATCGGTCCTGCAACCCGCCGAGGTGCTGCTCGATCTCTATGGAGAGGATATCCGCGCCCGTGCCTACGTGACCTCGGACGCGCTGCGCGGAGAGCAGATGCTGCGCCCCGATTTCACCGTGCCGGTGGTGCAGATGCACATGGCGCACGGCGCCGAACCCGCGCGCTACACCTATTCCGGCGAGGTGTTCCGCCGCCAGGAAGAGGATGCGCGGCGACCCAACGAATACATCCAGGTCGGGTTCGAGATTTTCGAGCGGGATGCGCCCGAGGCGGCGGATGCCGAGGTGTTCTCGACGTTCTTCGATATCCTGCGCCCGCTCGGGCTGCGCGCCGCGACGGGGGATATCGGCCTGCTGATGGCCGCTGTCGAAGGGCTCGACACGACCGGGCGGCGCAAGGCGGCGCTGCGGCGGCATATCTGGCGACCGCGGCGGTTT
>CAJXKX010000006.1 GCA_913055965.1 uncultured Roseovarius sp. | reverse complement strand
CGGGCCACACCCCTATCTGCCGCCTCACTTGATCGGGACCGATCCCAACTTCGGATGTCTTCCGGGGGGGCGCTAAGGGACCGACTGGATTCAATCTGCTGGTAAGAAGGGGAGCGCCATGAAAGACGCCAACCTCTTCCAACTGGGGATCGGTCTGGAGACAGGCGCCCAAGAGGAAGACACCGCCCGCGGGATCACCCCCGCGAACGATCACATCACCCTGCCCCGCGACGTGCTGGACGAGGACCGCGATGATCACTTCATCCGGCGCGACGGCACCGTGTTCGCGGGCACGCACCTCATCATCGAGGTGGTGAACGGCCACGGGCTCGACGACGAGGCGCGCATCCAACAGGCGTTCCGCGACTGCGTGGACACCTGCGGCGCGACGCTGCTGCACATCCACACCCACAAGTTCTCGCCGCAGGGCGTGTCGGGCGTGGCGGTGCTGGCCGAAAGCCACATCTCGGTGCACACCTGGCCCGAGATCGGCTATGGCGCGTTCGACGTGTTCATGTGCGGCGAGGCCCGCCCCTGGCTTGCCGTGGACGTGCTCAAATCCGCCTTCGGCACCGCCGACGTGCGCGTCAAGGAACTGCTGCGCGGCGAAGGCGTGGTGAACGAGGCCGGGATCGCGGCATGAGCGCGTGGACCCGCGAGAGCCTGCATCCCGACTACGCGCAATCCCTGCGCGTGGACGAGATGCTGTATGACAGCAAGACGGATCATCAGCGGCTGAAGGTGTTCACCAATGGCACCTTCGGCCGGGTGCTGACGCTCGACGACGTGGTGCAGACCACCGAGGGCGACAATTTCATCTATCACGAGATGCTGACCCATGTGCCGATCCTGGCGCATGGCGCGGCGCGGCGTGTGCTGATCATCGGCGGCGGCGATGGCGGCATGGCCCGCGAGGTGCTGCGCCACGACACGGTCGCGCATGTCACGATGGTCGAGATCGACGCGGGCGTGGTCGAGTTCTCCAAGGAATACCTGCCGATGCTGAGCGCGGGCGCCTTCGACGATCCGCGCCTCGATCTGGTGATCGCCGACGGTGCCGATTTCATCCGGCAGACGGCGGGCGGCTATGACGTGATCATCGTCGATTCGACCGATCCGATCGGCCCCGGCGAGGTGCTGTTCACCGACACGTTCTACGGCCATGCCAAGCGCGCCCTGACCGAGGACGGCATTCTGGTCACGCAGAACGGCGTGCCCTTTCTGCAGGGTGCGGAACTGACCAACACGATGCGCGCCTTCCGCGCGCTCTTTGCCGATGCCACCTGCTATCTCGCCACGATCCCCACCTATGCGGGCGGGCCGATGGCCTTCGGCTGGGGCACCGACGGACCTGCGCGCAACACGCCGCCCGACGTGCTGCGAGGACGGTTCGAGGCATCGGGGATCGCGCCCGGTTACTACACGCCCGAGGTGCACAGGGCGGCCTTCGCCCTGCCCGGCTACGTGGCGCGCCTGCTGCCCTGATCCCGCTCAGTCGCGGAAATGCCGCGCGACGGGGTCGGGCAGATCGAACTCCGCGAGCGCCCGGGCGCGGGCCCCGGGCGACATCTTGCGCGCGGTCTTCTGCACGATGCGGTCCAGCCTCGCCGCCTCCTGCGTCGGCGCGAAGGGGGCGAAATACCAGCGCAGGAAGGTAAAGCAGATCGCATCCTCGAGCATCTGCACCTCCGCGTCGCGCTTGATCCCCTCCTTGCGCAGCATTTTGGCGGCGCGCGCCGCCTCGGCCTCGGAATAGCCTGCGCCGGTCATGATCTGCGCCACCCGCGCCGCATGGTGCCGCGCCAGGTCGCCGCGCCACGCCAGATAGCCTGCCCGCCCCTCGGGATAGCCGCTGCGCGGCGAGGTCCAGCGCTCGATATGCTGGCCGCGCGCGGCGATCTGCAGGGGCTCCGAGGCGTCGGGGCACAGCCGGGCGAGTTCCGCGCTCATCCGCTGCCCATAGAGCAACGCGGCGGGCGCGCCCTCGGAGCGGTCCGGGTCCTGCGCGTTGGCCTCATCGACCGCCGCAAGCGCCCGCGCCAGGCGATCCGTCACGGGATGATGCGGGTGTATTTCATGCCCTCGAGCGACACGCCCGCCATCAGCCCCGCCTGCCCGAAGATCACCGCCACCACCGGCGCGCTCGACGTCGTGGTCTCTGCGCGCAGGTTCTCGCCGCGGTCGTTGAAGACATATTCGATATCGCCCCCGGCGGCCCAGCCGGAAGAGCGGCGGAACCGCTCGAGCGCCTCGTCGGTCATGAAGAACAGCACATGCGCGAATTGCTGCGCCCCGAACTGCAGCCCGACGCTGCCCTTGGTGGCCGAATAGTAGTCCACCGTCACGTTGTCGATGCGCAGCGCACCGCGCCCGAACCCGCCACCGACGAAGATCCCGCCCTCGGTCACCACCGGCATCACCAGGATACCGCTCGCCTTGTCGGCGAGATCGCGGGTGCCGGGATAGTTGGAATACATATGCGCCAGCGTCGCATTGACGCGCGCGTCGATCTTCGCCCCGCCGGGGCTGCCCACCCCGTTGCCGCACGCGGCCAGGACCGGCACGCCTGCCAGCGCGCCAAGGGTGAATCCGCGTCTCGTGAGAATGCTCATATGCGTGCCCGCCTCCGATTGCCTCAGGTTGCGCCCGGTCTTGTGGTCCTGCCGGGTCGCGTGCGGGCAATATAGTCGAGCGGGCCCGCGCTGTCACCTCGGATTGCGGCGATGCGCAGGATATCGCGCGGGTCAGCGCCCCGTCATGAGGCGCGCCGCGGCGGGGGCGAAATAGCTCAGGATGCCATCGCAGCCCGCGCGTCTGAAACAGGCGAGGCTCTCCATCATCGCGCGCTCGCCGTCGATCCAGCCGTTGAGCGCGGCGGCACGGATCATCGCGTATTCGCCCGACACCTGGTAGGCGAAGGTGGGTGCGCCGAGTTCGGCCTTCACCCGGCGACAGATATCGAGATAGGGCATGCCCGGCTTGACCATCACCATGTCCGCCCCCTCCGACAGGTCGCGCGCCACCATGCGCAGCGCCTCGTCGGTATTGGCCGGGTCCATCTGGTAGGTCTTCTTGTCCCCCTTGAGCGCCGTGGACGCCCCCACCGCGTCGCGGAACGGCCCGTAGAAGGCCGAGGCGTATTTGGCCGCGTAGGACATGATCGTCACGTCCGTGTGACCCGCCGCCTCGAGCGCCGCACGGATCGCGCCGATGCGCCCGTCCATCATGTCCGACGGGCCGATGATGTCGGCCCCCGCATCGGCCTGGGACAGGGCCTGTTTCACCAGCGCCTCGACGGTGGCGTCATTGACGATGCGCCCCTCCTCGACAAAGCCGTCATGGCCGGTGTCGGAATAGGGGTCGAGCGCGACGTCGGTCATCACGGCGATCCCCGGCACCGCCGCTTTGATCGCGCGGGTCGCGCGGTTCGACAGGTTGTCGGGGTTCCACGCCTCGGCGCAATCGGCGGTGCGATGCTCGGCACCGGTGTAGGGAAACAGGCAGATCACCGGAATTCCCAGATCGGCCGCTTCGCGCGCGGCCTCCACCACGCGATCGACCGAGCGGCGCATCACGCCGGGCATCGAGGCCACGGGCTCTTCGATCCCGTCGCCGTCGCGCACGAAGACGGGCCAGATCAGGTCGGCGGGGCTCAGCCGCGTCTCGGCCACGAGATCGCGCAGCGCCGCGCTGGCGCGCAGGCGGCGGGGACGGCTTGCGGGAAAGGGGGCCTGAACGGCGGGCATGGCAGCTTCTCCGGCGGGTCGGACATTGGGCACGCTCGAAGCATTTGCACGGAAATTCCGCCATCTCAAGGGTAGGAATTGCCGCGCGCGGGCGCTAAGAGGGCGGACGATACGAGCGACAGAGGCGCGGCCTTGACCCTTCTTGACAATGTCTTCGAGTTGATCGACCTGCGCTCCTTCAGCAACCTGTGGTTCTGGATCGCGCTGGCGGTGACATGGTCCACGGTCAGCCACTGGGTACTGGGCGTGCCCTGGGACATGGCGATCCGCGCGCGGCGCGGACATGGCGAGACGGCAATGACGGATTTCGAGGACATGGTGAGGATCAACACGGGCCGGCTGCTCTACGTGGCCGATCAGTCGGGCACGCTGATGGCCGGGATCGCGGCCTTCGGGCTGACGTCGCTGGCGCTGCTCGGCTTCGTCTATGGCAACGAATTCTCGCAGGCGCTGTTCCTGATTGCCGGTCCGCTCACCGCCGTGGGCCTGCTGTCGCTGCGCACCGCGCGCCAGATCCGCGCCCGGTCGCTCGGCGGCGACGCGCTGATCGCGCGGCTGGCGCGGCACCGGCTGGCGGTACAGGCGATCGGCATGATCTCGATCTTCATCACCGCGATGTGGGGCATGTATCAGAACATGGCCATCGGCGCGCTCGGCTGATCCCGATGACGAGGGCCAGCCATATCACCGTGGGCGGTGCGCCCGAGGGTTTCGACGCCCGTCTCGTGCTCGACGAGGCGGCGGCGCGCAAAGGCCCCGTGATCCATGTCGCGCGCGACGACAAGCGCATGGCAGCGATGGCCGCGGCGCTTGCCTTCTTTGCGCCCGACATGCCGGTGATCCGCTTTCCCGGCTGGGATTGCCTGCCCTATGATCGCATCTCGCCCAATGCCGAGATTTCGGCGGCACGCATGGCGACGCTGGCGGGGCTGGTCCACGGGATGCCGCAGCGCTTTGTGCTGCTGACCACGCTCAACGCCGCCACGCAGCGCCTGCCCGCGCGCGAGGTGCTGCGCGAGAGCGCCTTCGCGGCGGAGGTGGGCGAACGGATCGACGAGGCGGGCTTGCGCGATTTCCTCGTGCGGATGGGCTTTGCCCAGGCCCCCACCGTGACCGAGCCCGGCGACTACGCGCTGCGCGGCGGCATCATCGACATCTACCCCCCCGGCGAGGCGGGGCCGGTGCGGCTCGATCTCTTTGGCGACGTGCTCGACGGGGTGCGCCGCTTCGATCCCGGCTCGCAGCGCACCACCGAGAAACTCGACCGGATCGAGCTTGCGCCCGTCTCGGAGGTGATCCTCGACGAGGCCGCGATCCGCCGTTTCCGGCAGAACTACCGCATCGCGTTCGGCGCGGGCGTGGCCGACGACCCGCTCTACGAAGCCGTGAGCGCCGGGCGCAAGCCCGCCGGGGCCGAGCATTGGCTGCCGCTCTTTCACGAACGGCTGGAGACGCTGTTCGACTACCTCCCCGATGCCGCGATCACCCTCGACGATCAGGCCGACGCGGCCCGCGCCGCGCGGTGGGAGCAGGTGACGGACCAGTACGAGGCGCGCCGCCACGCCGCCAGCCAAAAGGCGCGCGGCGAGGCGGTCTATCACCCGGTGCCGCCGGGGGATCTCTACCTAGACGATGCCGCCTGGCAGGCGGCGACGGACGCGCGGCGGGTGCTGCATTTCTCGGCCCTGCCCCGCCCCACCGGCCCCGGCGTGATCGACGCGGGCGGGCGCATCGGGCGCAGCTTCGCCCCCGAGCGGCAACAGGAAAAGGTCAACCTTTTCAGCGTCCTGAAGGACCATGTCGAGGACCGCATGACGGCGGGGCCGGTCCTTGTCGCGTGCTGGTCCGAGGGCGCGCGCGAGCGCATCGAGGGGCTGTTGTCCGACGAGGGGCTGATCGGGACCGTCGCCGTGCGCGACGCGGGCGGGCTGGGCCGCCACGGGCTGCACCTCGCGGTCTGGCCGCTGGAGCAGGGATTCACCGCGCCCGCGCTCACCGTGATCTCCGAACAGGATGTGCTGGGCGACCGGCTCATCCGCGGGGCGCGGCGCAAGCGGCGCGCCGAGAACTTTCTGACCGAGGCGCAGGCACTCAGCCAGGGCGATCTCGTGGTGCATGTCGATCACGGCATCGGCCGCTATCTCGGGCTCGAGGTGGTGGCGGCGGCAGGGGCCGCGCATGAATGCCTCGTGCTGGAATATGCCGAGGCGGCGAAACTCTACCTGCCGGTCGAGAATATCGAGCTTCTGTCACGCTATGGCCACGAGGAGGGGCTGCTCGACGGGCTGGGCGGCGGCGCGTGGCAAGCCAAGAAGGCCAGGCTCAAACAGCGCATCCGCGAGATGGCCGACCGCCTCATCCGAGTGGCCGCCGAGCGCGAATTGCGCCGCGCGCCGGTCATCGCCCCCGAACACCACGCCTGGGAGGCCTTCGCCGCCCGTTTCCCCTACCAGGAGACCGAGGACCAGTTGCGCGCCATCGAGGACGTGCTCTCGGACCTCGAAGCGGGCCGCCCGATGGACCGGCTGATTTGCGGCGATGTGGGCTTCGGCAAGACCGAGGTGGCGATGCGCGCGGCCTTCGCCGCCGCGATGGCCGGGCAGCAGGTGGCGGTGATCGCCCCCACCACCCTCCTCGCGCGCCAGCATTTCAAGGAATTCTCCGAGCGGTTCCGCGGCTTTCCGCTGTCGGTGCATGCGCTGTCGCGCTTCGTGTCGTCCCGCGACGCCGCTCGCACCCGCGAGGCGATGGCGAAGGGCACCGCCGATATCGTCGTGGGCACCCATGCGCTGCTGGCCAAGAATGTCCGGTTCGACAATCTCGGCCTGCTCATCATCGACGAGGAACAGCGCTTTGGCGTGGGCCACAAGGAGCGGCTCAAGCAGATGCGGTCGGACGTGCATGTGCTCACCCTGACCGCCACCCCCATCCCGCGCACGCTGCAACTGTCGCTCTCGGGGGTGCGGGATCTGTCGATCATCGGCACCCCGCCGGTGGACCGCCTGTCGATCCGCACCTATGTGAGCGAGTTCGACACGGTGACGGTGCGCGAGGCGCTGCTGCGCGAGCATTACCGGGGCGGGCAATCCTTCTTTGTCGTGCCGCGCATCAAGGACCTGCCCGAGATCGAGGACTTCCTCGCCAGCCAGGTGCCCGAGATCAGCTATGTGGTGGCCCACGGCCAGATGGCGGCGGGCGATCTCGACCAGCGGATGAATGCCTTCTACGACGGCAAGTACGACGTGCTGCTGGCCACGACCATCGTCGAGTCGGGGCTCGACATCCCGACCGCCAACACCATGATCATCCACCGCGCCGACATGTTCGGGCTGGCGCAGCTCTACCAGATCCGGGGCCGCGTGGGCCGATCCAAGGCGCGCGCCTATGCCTATCTCACCACCAAGCCGCGCGTGCCGCTGACGCCGGGGGCCGAGAAACGCCTGCGCGTGCTGAGCAGCCTCGACACGCTGGGCGCGGGCTTTACACTCGCCAGCCAGGACCTCGACATTCGCGGCGCGGGCAACCTGCTGGGCGAGGAACAGTCGGGGCAGATGCGGGACGTGGGGTTCGAACTTTACCAGTCGATGCTGGAAGAGGCGATCGCCCGCATCCGCTCGGGCGAGGTGGCGGGCCTGCCCGAGGACGAGGGCCAGTGGGCGCCGCAGATCAACCTCGGCGTGCCGGTGCTCATCCCCGAGGATTACGTGCCCGATCTCGACGTGCGCCTGGGCCTTTACCGCCGCCTGAGCGGGCTGGAGAGCAAGGTCGACCTCGAAGGCTTCGCCGCCGAGATGATCGACCGCTTCGGCAAGCTGCCGCGCGAGGTCAACCTGCTGATGCTGGTCATGCGCATCAAGGCGATGTGCAAGCGCGCGGGCATCGCCAAGCTCGACGGCGGGCCCAAGGGGGCGACGATCCAGTTTCACAACGACAAGTTCGCCTCGCCGCAGGGGCTCGTGGAATTCATCCAGGACCAGAAGGGGCTGGCCAAGGTGCGCGACAACAAGATCGTCGTGCGCCGCGACTGGAAGGGCGAGGCCGACCGGGTGAAAGGTGCCTTCGCCATCGCCCGCGACCTCGCCGAGAAGGTGGTCGGCGAGAAGAAGCGCAAGAAGGCCACCGGCACCACCGGCTGAGCCCGCCGCTAGCGCGCCGGATCGAAGATCGTGGCCAGCGCATCGTGGACAAGACGGATGCGCCTGCTGGTGCGAAGCTCGCGGTGAGTGGTCAGCCAGACGGGAATGTCCATCGACCCTGTGTCCAGCGGCAGCCGCATGACCTCGGGCGTGCGCGCGCCCACATCGTCGAGCATCGCGCCGATGCCGAGGCCGCGCTTCACCATCTCCCATGCCACCAGCCCGCTCTCGGACCGGAGACGGAAATTGCGCCGCGTCAGCCCGAAGCCGAGGCCGTTCAGCGCGTCCATCAGCCGGTCGCTGCCGTCAAAGCCGATGAAATCGGCGGCGGCAAGGTCGGCCGGCCGGGCAAGCCCGCCCATTCCGGACACGTAACCGGGCGTGGCGTAAAGCGAGAACCGGCTGGTGCGAATGCGGCGCGCGATCAGGTCCGGTTCGGTCGGACGCTGATGGCGCAGCGCGATATCGGCTTCGCGACGGCGCAGGTCGCTGAGCGCATTGGTGGCGACGATCTCGATCTCGATGCCCGGCGCCTCGTCGCGAAGCTGCGCCAGAACCGGCGGCAGGACATACGCGGCCATGACGTCGCTCGCGCTGATGCGCACCTCTCCGGCGATGGCCTGGTTGCGCCCCGAGGCCGCAAGCGACACCCGCGTCGCGGCCTCGCCCATCACGCGGACATGCTCGACAAGGTCGAGCCCCGAGGGTGTGAGCGCGAGCCCGCGGCCCATCCGCTCGAACAGGACCACCCCGAGATCGGCCTCTAGCGCGCCGATCTGGCGGCTGAGCGTGGGCTGCGACTGTCCCAGCGCACGCGCGGCGGCCGAGAGCGACCCCTCCTCGACCGTGGCGAGAAAGCCGCGCAGCTGGTTCCAGTCGAATGTCATCGCGGCCCAATTCATGCATATACGCATACCTGAAATAGAGATTCATGCAATTTCAAATCGACCGGCCGCGGGCTACAGAACCCGCACCCAAGAGGAGCCCGAACCATGACCGCCGACGCCACATTCTGGGACCGGATCGCCGACAGATACGCCGCCCGCCCCGTCAAGAACATGACCGCCTACGAACAGACGCTGGAGCGCACCCGCGCATATCTCCGCGACACCGATACCGTGCTGGAACTGGGCTGCGGCACCGGCACCACCGCGCTCAGGCTCGCGGGGGATGCGGGCCAGATCACCGCGACCGACATCGCACCGCGCATGATCGCCATCGCGCGCGGCAAGATCGCCGCCCAGGGCGCGGACAACGTCGCGGCAGAGGTCGCAACCGCCCACGACGCCCCCGTTCCCGCGCGCGGCTACGACGCGGTTCTGGGCTTCAACTACCTGCACCTTCTGCCCGACATGGAAGAGACCCTCGCGCGCGTGCACGCCATGCTGCGCCCCGGTGGCCTCTTCATCTCCAAGACGGTGTGCCTTGGCGCGGCACCGCACCTGCGGGCGCTGATCTGGGTGATGCAGCGGCTGGGCAAGGCCCCCCATGTCCGCTTTCTCGACGTCGCGACGCTGGAGGCTGCGATCGCGGCGCAGGGGTTCGAGATCGTCGAAACCGGCGATTACCCGGCCAGGCCCGTCAGCCGCTTCGTCGTCGCGCGCAAGGCGGAGGCGCGCGGCTGACGCAGGCCCCGACATCTTCCCCCTAGCGCCCCCGCCCCCCTTCGCCTAAGTTTGCCGCAGGGCGGCATGAAAGGGTGTGAGCGCGGCGCATGGGCGAGACGGGGCTACGAAAACTGGCGTTCTTCCTGCTGGTGGCGCTCATCGCCTTCGTGGCGGTGGCGGGGGGCGTGTGATGGCGCAGCGTTTCGGCGGCAAGTACAGCCCCGGCGGCGGCGGCGCGGAGCCGGCCCCGCCGCGCGGCGGCTATCGCGGCGCGCGGCGCACCCGCGTGGGCGGCCGCGTCAACATGCTGTTCATCGCCCCGCTGCCGCTTGGCCTGCGCGCGTTTCTCGGCGGCCCGGTCGAGATGGCGCTCAACCTCGCCGCGCTCGGCCTTCTGTTGCTCGCGGCGTGGCTGACGCGCGAGGGGCTGCGGGCCGAAGAGGCGTATCACGCCCGCCGCATCGCCCGCCGCCCCGCCATCCCGCGCAAGATCTTCGGCTCGGTGCTGACCGGTGGGGGGCTCGCGGTGGCCGCCCATGCCGCGGGCGGCGGCGTGGCAGAGCCCGCGATCTACGCCGCGGCGGGGATCGTGCTGCATTTTCTGGCCTTCGGTCCCGATCCCCTGCGCGACAAGACCGCCGAGGGCATCGACAGCTTTCAGAGCGACCGCGTGGCGCGCGTGGTGGACCGCGCCGAGGACTACCTGCGCGCCATGACCGAGGCGATCGCCGGCACCCGCGACCGCGATCTCGAAGCGCGGCTCGAGCGGTTTCAGGTAAGCGTGCGCGACATGCTGCGCACCGTCGAGGACGACCCGCGCGACCTGACGCGGGCGCGCAAGTATCTCGGCGTTTACCTCATGGGCGCGCGCGATGCCGCGGTGAAATACGCGGCCCTCGCCACCCGTGCCCCCAACCCGCAGGCACGCGAGAACTACCTCGTTCTGCTCTCGGACCTCGAACAGAATTTCACCGCCAAGACCCGCGCGCTGATGGCCGACAGCACCACCGATCTCGATATCGAGATCGAGGTGCTGCGCGACCGGCTGGAGCGCGAGGGCGTTCACCTTGAATCCAGCGATTTAGCGTAAGAGGATCATCCCATGTCAGAGACCACCCGCCGACAGGCCGAGTCCGCACTCGCCGAAGTCGAATCCGTCAGCCGCGCCATCCTGCCCGAGCCGTCGGACGCCAACGCCATCGTCCCGCTGGACAAGGCCGATGCGGGCCAGAGCGCCGAAATCTCACGCCGCATGGCCGAGATCGACATGGCCGACACGCAATCCATCGTGTCCTTCGGCTCTGCCGCGCAGGCCGAGTTGCAGGACATCTCGCAGAGCATGCTGCAAGGTGTGCGCAACAAGGATGTGGGCCCGGCAGGCGATTCCCTGCGCGGCATCGTCACCACGATCCGGGGCTTTTCCGTGTCGGAACTCGACGTGCGCCGCGAGCGGTCCTGGTGGGAAAAGCTGCTGGGCCGCGCCGCGCCCTTCGCCAAGTTCACCGCCCGCTACGAGGAGGTGCAAGGTCAGATCGACAAGATCACCGAGAACCTGCTCGAGCACGAGCATACGCTGCTCAAGGACATCAAGTCGCTCGACATGCTCTACGAAAAGACGCTCGCCTTCTACGACGAGCTTGCGCTCTACATCGCGGCGGGCGAAGCCAAGCTCAAGGAGCTCGACGACAAGGACATCCCCGCCAAGGAGGCCGAGGTGCAGGCCGCCGCCGAGAACGACCAGGTGATGAAGGCGCAGGAACTGCGCGACCTGAGGGCGGCGCGCGACGATCTCGAACGCCGGGTGCATGACCTGAAACTGACCCGTCAGGTCACCATGCAATCCCTGCCCTCGATCCGCCTCGTACAGGAAAACGACAAATCTCTGGTGACCAAGATCAACTCCACCCTCGTCAACACCGTGCCGCTGTGGGAGACGCAGCTGGCGCAGGCGGTGACGATCCAGCGTTCGGCAGAGGCGGCGGCGGCGGTGCGCGACGCCAACGACCTCACGAACGAGTTGCTGACGGCCAACGCCGCCAACCTGCGCGAGAGCAACAAGATGATCCGCCAGGAGATGGAGCGCGGCGTCTTCGACATCGAGGCGGTGAAACAGGCCAATGCCGACCTGATCGGCACCATCGAGGAAAGCCTCGCCATCGCCGACGAGGGCAAGGCGAAACGCGCGCGTGCCGAGGAAGACCTCAAGAAGATGGAGGCCGAACTGCGCGATACGCTTGCCTCGGCCAAGGCGCGGCGCGACGGCACGGGCGACACCGCCGGCACCGCCGTGCCGCGGGGCTGAGCCGGGCATGGGGCGCGGGCGCGTGCGCGGTCTGGGGGCGCTGGTGCTGGCACTGGCGCTTGCCGCCTGTGACATGCCGATGCCATCGGCCCCCGCGCCCGCGCCGTCGCGCCCCCCCGCCGGAGGCGCGGACGGCCCCTCGGCGCGCAGCCTCGCGCTGGCCGCGCATTACGCCCGCACCGAGCGCGACCTGCGCAGCCGGGGCCTGCTGCGCACCGATGGCGGCGGGCCCGACACGCCCTTCACCGACACCGACCTGATGCGCAATTTCGAGCGCATCGCCTTCTTCGACGAATACGCCCCGGGCGCGGGCTTGCGCTCGTCCTCGGGCGAGGCCGGGGGGCTGCGCAAATGGACGCAGCCGGTCCGCTACGGCATCGAGTTCGGCGCCTCCGTGCCCGAGGCGCAGCGCATGGCGGATCGCGGGCTGGTCGAGGGCTATGCCGAACGGCTCGCGCGCGCGACGCGCCACCGCATCGCGCTGGTCAGCCGCGCGCCGAATTTCCACATCCTCGTGATGAGCGAAGACGACCGCGCCGAGGGTCTGGCGCGGGTCCGTGCCCTCGCCCCCGAGATCGACGCGACCACCCTGGGCGTGTTCCGCGACATGCCGCGCAGCATCCATTGCCTCGTCGTGGCGTTCTCCGCCAAGGGCAACCCCCATGCCTACGATCTCGCCATCGCCTGGGTCCGGGCCGAACACCCGCCGCTGATGCGCGAGGCCTGTTTCCACGAGGAAATGGCGCAGGGCCTCGGCCTCGCCGATGACAGCCCGCGCGCGCGCCCCTCGATCTTCAACGACGACGAGGAATTCGCGCTGCTCACCACCCATGACGAGATGCTGCTGCGGCTGCTCTACCAGCCCGATCTCACGCCCGGCATGATGCCCGACGAGGCCCGCCCCATCCTCCGCCGCCTGCTGGACGAATGGCAGGCGGGGCCGGTGTGACCCCTTCGCAAAGGAGCCATCCACGATGCCCATCTTCGATTTCCTCTCCGGCCAGTTCATCGACGTCATCCACTGGACCGACGACACCCGCGACACGATGGTCTGGCGCTTCGAGCGCGAGGGCCACGAGATCAAGTACGGTGCCAAGCTGACGGTGCGCGAGGGACAGTCCGCCGTTTTCGTCCATGAGGGGCAACTGGCGGATGTGTTCACCCCCGGTCTCTACATGCTCGAGACCAACAACATGCCGATCATGACCACCCTGCAACACTGGGACCACGGGTTTCGCTCGCCGTTCAAGTCGGAAATCTACTTCGTCGCCACCACCCGGTTCACCAATCTGAAATGGGGCACCAAGAACCCGATCATGCTGCGCGATCCGGAATTCGGCCCCACCCGCATCCGCGCCTACGGCACCTATACCGTGCGCGTCTCGGACCCGGCGAAGTTTCTCAGCGAAATCGTCGGCACCGACGGCGAATTCACCATGGACGAGATCAGCTTTCAGATCCGCAACATCATCGTGCAGGCGTTTTCCCGCATCATCGCGGGCAGCGGCATCCCCGTGCTCGACATGGCCGCCAACACCGCCGATCTGGGGCGTCTGGTGGCCGGTGAGATCACCGCCGTGGTGGCCGAGTACGGGCTGGAAATCCCGGAATTCTACATTGAAAACATATCCCTGCCGCCCGCAGTTGAAGCGGCGCTCGACAAGCGCACCTCGATGGGGCTCGCGGGCGACCTGGGCCGCTTCACCCAGTATTCCACCGCCGAGGCGATGACATCGGCGGCCAAGAACCCCTCGGGCGGCGGCGGCATCGGCGCCGGTCTCGGCATGGGGATGGGCATGGCGATGGCGCAGCAGATGGCGGATCAGACGCGCAGCCAAGGGCCATGGGGCGCGCGCCCCGAAACGGCCCCGCCGCCCCCGCCGCCCCCGGTCGAGCATGTCTGGCATATCGCAGAGAACGGCCAGACCCACGGCCCCTACTCCAAGGCCCGGCTGGGCCGCATGGTGACCGAAGGCAGCCTGACCCGCGACAGCCATGTCTGGACCGCCGGTCAGGACGGCTGGAAGCGCGCCGAGGACGTGGCCGAACTGGCGCAGCTTTTCACCGTCATGCCGCCGCCGCCGCCGGGCACCTGATCCGATGCGCCGCCGCGCCACCATCGCACTGCACTGGCTGAACCTGCTGCTGTTGCTCTTCGTGCTGGGCGATGGCGGGGCGACCGCCTGGCTCTCGCTGCTCTACGCGGCTTGCGCGCTCGGCATGTGCGCGCTGGCGCTGGTCTTCGGGCTGATGAGCGGGCCGGGCCCGAAACTCGAGGGCGCGCTGCGCATCCTGCACCCGTGGTTTCATCGCGCGCTCTACGCGCTGCTCGGCTGGGGTGCCGTCGTGCTCGCCGCCGAGACGCTCGGCCACACCCTGCCCGGCCCCGCCGCGCGCCAACTGCTCCTGAGCCTGCTCGCGGCCTCGGCGATCCATGCGGTGTTCAACCTCTGGCGGCACACCGCGCTCGGCGACGGGGCGCTGCGCCGGATCACCCCGCGCCGCATTCACCCCATCCTGTGATCGCGGTGCCGCGCCTCGCCCGGTCAGCGGCTCGCGGGCATGCGCCAGCGCGACACCGCCGCGGTCAGGGCCTGCGACGCCGCGGTGAACTCGACCTCCAGCATGTCCTGCGCGGCATCGATCCGGCCCTGCTTGATCAGTTGCGCCGCGCGCGAGGCCACGCGATGAAACTCGGCATGGCGCACGATGGTCTCGCTCGCCTCCTGCCGCAGCCGCACATCGTCGGGCAGGCCGTCGAGCCAGCAGCCGAAGGCGCAGCCGTGGTGGTCTCCCGCCTGCGTCACGAGCGCCTCGTCCGCGCCCTTGCGGATGGCCGCCCGCAGGCGGAATTTCCACGCGCCATGCGCGCCGATGGCTTGGGTCAGGCTTTGGTAAAGCGCCGGGTCGGTCATCGCTGGTCCTTGTCTTGGGGCCTCATTGCGGTAAACGGTTCGGTGAGCCGCGACTTTAGCGAAAAGAGGGGCCGGACATGCCGGTGACCGAACACCGCTTTCCCTGCGCCGCCTGCGGTGCCGATTACCGCTACGATCCCGGCGCGGGCCGGCTGACCTGCGACCATTGCGGCGACGTGGCCGAGATCGAGACCGGCGGGCCGTGGCAGGGCGGCATCCGCGAGCTCGATTTCCGCGCCGCGCTGCGCGACCAGCTTCCCGCGCAGGAGATGGAGGAAACCCGCACCACCACCTGCAGCAGCTGCGGCGCGCAGGTGGACCTCGGGTCAGACACCCACGCCACCGAATGCCCGTTCTGCGCCTCGCCGGTGGTGACCGGCACCGGGACGCATCGCCATATCAAGCCGCGCGCGCTCTTGCCCTTCGCGCTCGACGAGGCGCAGGCGCGCAAGGCGATGACCGACTGGCTGGGCCGTCTCTGGTTCGCGCCGAACGGCCTGCAGGACTACGCGCGCAAGGGCCGCAGGATGGAAGGCATCTACGTCCCCTACTGGACCTTCGACGCCGACACCAAATCGCAATATCGCGGCGAGCGCGGCACCGTTTACTACGAGAGCCGCACCGTCATGCGCGACGGCAAGCGCCAGACCGTTCAGGTCGCCCGCGTCCGCTGGCGCGCCGTCTCGGGCAGGGTCGCGCGGTTCTTCGACGATGTGCTGGTGCTGGCCTCGCACAGCCTGCCCAAACGCTATACCGACGCGCTCGAGCCGTGGGACCTGTCGGCGCTGGAGCCCTACGCGCCCGAATATCTCGCAGGCTTCCGCGCCGAGGGCTACAGCGTCGACCTCGACGACGGCTTTGCGCAGGCCCGCGACAAGATGGACGCCACCATCGCCCGCGACGTGCGCTTCGACATCGGCGGCGACCGGCAGCGCATCCATGCCATCGACACCGCCGTGAGCGATGTCACCTTCAAGCATATCCTGCTCCCCGTCTGGCTCGCCGCCTATAAATACCGGGGCGAGACCTACCGTTTCGTGGTCAACGCCCGCACCGGCCGCGTGCAGGGCGAACGGCCCTGGTCGGCGTGGAAAATCGCCGTGGCGGTGATACTCGGCGCCGCCCTCGCAGGCGGCATCGGCTATCTGATCGCGCTGGAACAGGGCGGGTTCTGATGCGCTCCACCGTCGCGATCCAGATCACCCATGCCCATGCGGGCGGCGAGGTGGGCGATGTCATCACCGGCGGCGTCGCCCCGCCGCCGGGGGCCACCATGTGGGAGAAATCCCGCCACATCGCCCGCGACGACCGGCTGCGCCGTTTCGTGCTGAACGAGCCGCGCGGCGGTGTCTTTCGCCACGTCAACCTGCTGGTGCCGCCGACCGATCCACGCGCCGATATGGGCTTTGTCATCATGGAGCCCTGCGATACGCCACCGATGTCCGGCTCCAACACGATCTGCGTGGCCACCGTGCTGCTGGAGACCGGCATCCTGCCGATGACCGAGCCCGAGACCCACCTCACGCTCGAGGCCCCCGGCGGGCTGGTGGCGGTGCGCGCGCGCTGCAAAGGCGGCCGGGTGACGCAAGTGGCGCTCGAAAACCTGCCCTCTTTCGCCTGCCGCCTCGATACCCCGCTCGACGTGCCGGGGCTGGGGCAAATCCCGGTCGATACCGGCTTTGGCGGCGACAGTTTCGCGGTGGTGGACCCCGCGACACTCGATCTGGCGCTGACGCCTCAGAACGCGCGGAAACTGGCCGAGATCGGCACGCGCATCACCCGCACCGCGACCGATCAACTGGGGTTCGAGCACCCCACCAACCCCGATTGGCGGCATATCTCGTTTTGTCTTTTTGCCACCCCGCCCGAGCGCGAGGGCTGCACGCTCCATGCGCGCCACGCCGTCGCCATACGCCCCGGCAAGATCGACCGCTCGCCCACCGGCACGGGGCTGTCGGTGCGCATGGCGCTCCTGCACGCGCGCGGGCAGATGACCCGCGACGACCGCTACAGCGCCACCTCGCTCATCGGTGCGCGGTTCGACGGGCGCATCCTCGGGGCCACCACCTGCGGCCCCTTGGCGGCGATCCGCCCGGAAATCGCGGGCCGGGCATGGATCACCGGGCAATCCACCCTTATGCTCGATCCCGAAGACCCCTGGCCCGAGGGCTATCGTCTCTCCGACACCTGGCCCGGCGCAGAGGATCCCGCATGACCACCGCCTTCGACACGCTCACCACCATTCTCGATGCCCGCCATTCCTGCCGCGGATTCCTGCCCGACCCGGTCGGGGAAGAGGTGATCGCGCGGATCGTCCGGGCCGCGGGCCGCGCGCCATCGTGGTGCAATGCGCAACCCTGGCAGGTGACGGTGACGCGAGGCACGGAAACCGAGCGGTTTCGCGCCGCGCTGCTCGACGCGGTCCGGACGGACCGACCGCAGCCCGACCTGCCCTGGCCCGAACGCTATCCCGGTGCCCATGGCGCGCGGCGCCGCGAATGCGGGCTGCAACTCTACGAGGCGGTGGGCATCGCGCGCGAGGACCGCGCCGCGCGGGCCGAGCAAAGCATGGAGAATTACCGCCTCTTCGGCGCGCCGCATGTGGCCATCGTCCATTCCGAGGCCGCCCTCGGCCCCTATGGCGCGATGGACACGGGCGGCTTCGTCACCGCCTTCATGCTCGCGGCAACGGCGCTTGGCGTCGGCAGCATCGCGCAGGCCTCGGTCGCGGCCTACGCACCGATGATCCGCGCGCATTTCGACCTGCCGGATACCCGGCTCATCCTCTGCGCCATCTCCTTCGGCCTGCCCGACCCGGATCACCCCGCCAACCGGTTCCGGACCACGCGGGCGGACCTCGGCGAGGTGCTCGACCTGCGGGGGTAGTGGGGAATGGCCTGGAGCGGTGCTTCAGGCCCTGACACCAATGCGCGGAATCGAGGTGCCGAAGGCACCGCCGCGCAGCGCCCGACCGCCCCCCGGGCG
>CAJXKX010000005.1 GCA_913055965.1 uncultured Roseovarius sp. | reverse complement strand
GGCAGCAGCGCGCACGGGCGAACCCCTGGTCCGCCCCGAGCCCGATCACCGCCCGGTCGCGCGCCACCTCGCCCTCGCCCACCGGCGCGAGATCGGGATAGACCGCGCGCAGCACCTCGCCCGCGGTCAACTCGGCGCTGCCCAGCCGCGCGCGCACCTCGTCGGCATCCTTGAGCCGCAGCGTGCGCGCCGCGGCCTCGAGCGCCTTGTCGGTGGCGCGCTTGCCCACATGCTCGAAAGCCGAGCGCGCAAGTTCGCGCCCCAGCTTGACAAAGCGGTCGCGGTCCAGCTCGCGCAGCGCGCGGCGGATGGCGGCACGCGCCTTGCCCGTGGTGGCGATATCGAGCCACGCCGCCTGCGGCATCTGCCCGCCCGCGGTGATGATCTCGACCGATTGCCCGTTCTTGATCCGGGTCCAGAGCGGCACGCGCATCCCGTCCACCTTGGCCCCCACGCAGGCATGGCCGATCCGCGTGTGGATGGCATAGGCGAAATCTATGGGCGTCGCGCCCCTCGGCAGCTTGATCACGTCGCCCTTTGGGGTAAAGCAGAACACCTTGTCGGCATACATCTCGAGCTTGACCGCCTCGAGGAAATCCTCGTGATCCTCCTCGGCGTCGAACTGCTCGTTCATCGAGGAAATCCACCGCGCCGGATCGACGGCAAAGGGGTTCTCGGCACGCACGCCGTCGCGATAGGACCAGTGCGCCGCCACCCCCGTCTCGGCCACGTCATGCATCGCCTGCGTGCGGATCTGCACTTCCACCCGCTTGCCGTCGCGCCCGGACACGGTGGTGTGAATGGACCGGTAGCCGTTGGATTTGGGCTGGCTGATGTAATCCTTGAACCGCCCCGGCACCGCGCGCCAGCGGCGATGGATCACGCCCAGCACGCCATAGCAGTTTTCCTCGGTATCGGTGATGATGCGAAAACCGTAGATGTCGGACAGACGCGAGAACCCCATCTGCTTTTCCTGCATCTTGCGCCAGATCGAATAGGGCTTCTTGGCGCGCCCGAACACATCCGCCGGGATGCCCGCGCGATCCAGTTCGGCGCGCATGTCGCCGGTGATCCGCTCGACGACGTCGCCGGTCTCGCGCTGCAGGGTGATGAAGCGGCGGATGATCGAGGCGCGCGCCTCGGGGTTGAGCACGCGGAACGCGAGATCCTCGAGTTCCTCGCGCATCCACTGCATGCCCATGCGGCCCGCCAGCGGCGCATAGATATCCATCGTCTCGCGCGCCTTCTGCGCCTGCTTTTCGGGGCGCATCGCCTTGATCGTGCGCATGTTGTGCAGCCGGTCGGCGAGCTTGACGAGGATCACCCGCAGGTCGCGGGACATCGCCATGAACAGCTTGCGGAAATTCTCCGCCTGCCGGGTCTCCGAGCTCGACAGTTGCAGGTTGGTGAGCTTGGTCACGCCATCGACCAGCTCGGCGATCTCGGTGCCGAAACGCGCCTCGACGGTGCGGTAGGATGCCTTGGTGTCCTCCACCGTGTCGTGCAGCAGCGCCGTGACGATGGTCGCATCGTCCAGCCGCTGTTCGGTCAGGATGGCGGCGACAGCGACGGGATGGGTGAAATAGGGCTCGCCCGAATGCCGGGTCTGGCCCGCATGCATCTCGTGCCCGAACGCGTAGGCGTCGCGAATGAGCGCCTCGTCCGTCTTCGGGTTGTAATCGCGCACCAGCGAGATCAGGTCATCGACGGCGATCATCAGGTGGTGCGCCCCGGTCCTGTGGCGGCGGCGGCGGGCCTCAGCCCTCGCCCTGCGCTTCCATCAGGGCGCGCAGCAGCTTTTCCTCGGACATGTCGTCCGGCTCGGGCTGATCGGCTTCGGCGCCCATCATCAGTGCCATCGTGTCCTCTTCGGGCTCGTCCACCTCGATCTGGGTCTGATGCGATTCGATGAGCCGCTCGCGCAGATCGCCCGCCGATTGCGTTTCCTCGGCGATCTCGCGCAGGGCGACGACCGGGTTCTTGTCGTTGTCGCGGTCCACGGTGAGCGGCGCGCCCGAGGCGATCTCGCGCGCCCGGTGTGCGGCGAGCATCACCAGATCGAATCGGTTCGGGACCTTGTCGACGCAGTCTTCTGTGGTTACGCGGGCCATGCGACCTCCGGCAGTTCTCGGGCATTGCGATCAGAAGCCCTGTACCTAAGGCCTCGGGGCGGGATTTACAAGCGTCGATTCGGCAGCGCGACCACCTCTGCGCGCGCCTGCGCGGGCAGCGCGTCAAGCATCTCGCGGACCGTCCGCCCCAGCAGCGGGTGACGCCAGTCGGGGGCGACATCCGCCAGCGGCACCAGCACGAAGGCGCGCTCCTGCAACCTCGGATGCGGCAGGATCAGCCGGTCGGGGGCCTGCCCCTGCGCCGCCCGCGGATCGAGCGCGCGCCAGCGCGCCTGCGTCGCGGCATCGGGCAGCACCGCATCGCCGGCCCCCAGCAGATCGAGATCGAGCGTGCGCGCCCCCCAGCGCGCCGCCCGGACACGCCCGAACCCGGCCTCGATCCCGTGCAGCGCGGCCAGGACCTCTGCGGGCGTGCCCGGCATGCGCAACGCGGCAGCGGCATTCACGAAATCCGGCCCCGAACCGGGCGGAAAGGCGGGCGTTCGGTAGAAACGGCTGACGGCGACGCGCCCCTCCGCCAGACGTCCAAGCGCCGCGAGCGCGGCGTCGAGCGTGGCCCCCGGACCGTCGCCCTCGTCTCCGCTGCGCAAAGGCAGGTTTGCGCCGAGCGCGATCAAGTACAGTTGATTCGACGTCATCGCAAAACTATCCTTTTGTGATCCTTGCCACTCTTGAAGGCCCCGCTAGCACCAATTAATTCTGCCCAAATATCCGGCATGCCACACCACTCACACTCACCACTCACAGGCGCGCCGGACGGATTTGAAAGGACATTCCGGAATGTTTTACAAGGATGACCGTCTTGCCTTGTTCATAGACGGGTCGAATCTCTATGCCGCCGGCAAGGCGCTCGGGTTCGACATCGACTACAAGCTCCTGCGCAACGAGTTCATGCGCCGGGGCAAGCTCTTGCGCGCGTTCTACTATACCGCGCTCCTCGACAATGACGAGTATTCGCCGATCAGGCCGCTTGTCGACTGGCTGCATTACAACGGCTACTCGATGGTGACCAAACCGGCCAAGGAATACACGGACAGCCAGGGCCGCCGCAAGGTCAAGGGCAACATGGACATAGAGCTTGCCGTCGACGCGATGGAGCTTGCGCCGCGCGTGGATCACATCGTGCTGTTTTCCGGCGACGGCGATTTCCGGCCCCTGGTCGAGAGCCTGCAGCGCCAGGGCGTGCGCGTGTCGGTGGTCTCGACCATCCGCAGCCAGCCGCCGATGATCTCGGACGACCTGCGCCGCCAGGCCGACAATTTCATCGAACTCGACGACCTCAAGGAGGTGATCGGACGCCCCCCGCGCGAGCCGCGCGACCCGTCCGAGCGCGAGGCCGCCTATGCCGGCGCGGCCGACTGACGATCAGGTCTGAGCACCGGCGCGGCGCGGCTCAATCGCCCGCCGTGCCGGTCTCTGCGGGGTCCGTGGCGGCCCCGCGCGCCACCGACAGGCCCAAGAGCCGCCACCCGCCGCCCTCCGGCACGAACAGCATGTCAAACAGGATCGGCTCGGGCCGCATCGGGATGCGGCCGCGCAGGCGCAGCACGCCCTCCTCGTCGATCTCGGGGGCCGCGCCCAGCCGCGGCGCATGCAGAACGACCCGCCCCAGCGGCAGATCGCGGGTGGCCGCGAACACCCCGCCCAGCCGCGCCGCGTCGTTCACCTCGCGAAAGCCCGACGACGCCAGATCGCGCAGCACCGTGTAATTGCCGGTCCGGTTCGCGTGATCGAGCGCGATCAGCGTACTCCAGACGAGGCGCGCCACCTCGCTTTCGGGAGGTGGCGCCGTCTGGGCAGAGGCGGGTGCGGCAAGCGCGGCGCTGACAACCAGCGCACGCGCCAGATGGCGCAGCCATGTCACCATTTGAACGTCACGCCGATCCGCCCGCCGACGCGGTTCTCGCGGAAGCCCACACCGATGCCGCCGTCAAGCTGCGCATTGGGCGAGATCCGCACCGCACCGGTGGCGGCAAACGCGCTGCCGCCCGCATAGGCCCCGAACCCGCCGGAGAGCGCGAAATTCTCCGCCCCGGCCAGCGAGGGCGACTGCATGGCCAGCGCCATCGCCACCCCGTCGCGGTTCTCGCGGACATCCTCGTTGAGGCCCCGGATCGCCGCGGCGGTCGCGCCGCCATCGGATGCGAGATTGCCGTCGAGATCGGTCGTCACCAGTTCCACCGGCCCCGACTGCGCCGCGCGGCTCGCCGCCGAGGCGATGCCGGGCGTGGTGTAGGTGTTGGTGGCGGTGCCGATCACGACCTGATTGTCGGCGGTGGTCTGAGCGCGGGAGCCCAGCGCCATGGAGTTGTCATGCGTGGCCTGCGTGAATTCGCCCAATGCGGTGCTTCCCGCGCCGGTGGCGCGGCTGGCCTGCCCGATCGCCGTGCTGTCTTCGCCCGAGGCGGTGCTGCCCTGCCCCATCGCCGTGCTTCCCGCGCCCGAGGCCTCGCTGCTCGTCCCGATCGCCGTGCTGGAAAAGCCCGAGGCCTCGCTGTTCATCCCCGTCGCCGTGCCGTTCGCGCCTGTGGCAACGCTGCCCTGCCCCGTTGCCGTGGCGAACAGGCCCGTGGCCCGGCTGTCCTGCCCCGTCGCCGTGCTGCCCAGCCCAGACGCGACGCTCTGCTCGCCCAGCGCGGTCGAATTATCCCCCGTCGCCGCCGCGTCCTCGCCGAAGGCGGCCGAATTGGCCCCCGTTGCCTGCGCGTTGCCGCCCACGGCGGTCGAGCCGGAGGCAACGGCCCCGAGGCCGATGGCAACCGCGTTCACGCTCGTCGCCTCGGCATCCCCGCCGATGGCGATGGCCCCGTCGGCGGTGGCCCGCGCGCCGAAAGCGCTGCCGTCCACGTCCGAGCCCATGGCGATGCTGCCCGCGCCGGTGGCCGTGGCGCGCGTGCCGGTGGCGATGCTGTCATCGCCCGAGGCGAAGGCCAGCGCGCCGGTCGCGGTGCTCTGCGCGCCGGAGGCGGTCGAGGACTGCCCCGTCGCCGTGCTTTCGAGCCCCTCGGCCCGGCTGGACGCGCCAACCGCCGTGCTGAAATCGCCCGTGGCCCGCGCGAACTGGCCGGTCGCGGTGCTGGTCGCGCCCGAGGCTTCGCTGATATGCCCGAGCGCCGTGGAGCCCACGCCCGAGGCGGTGCTCGAAACGCCCAGCGCCGTGCCGTTGACCCCCGAGGCAGTGCTGGCCTGACCGACCGCCGTGGCGCTCGTGCTGAGCGCGCGGCTTGCCTGGCCGAGCGCCGTGCTCCGCAGGCCCGAGGCCGTGCTGCCCTGCCCGGTCGCGGTGCTGAAGTCGTTCGAGGCGGTGCTGTCCTGCCCCGTCGCCGTGCTGTTTAAGCCCGAGGCCTCGCTTCCCTGCCCCGTCGCGGTGCTGTCGGAGCCCGACGCCACGCTCTGCTCGCCCAGCGCGGTGGAATTGGCATTGGTCGCCGCCGCATCCTCGCCGAAGGCCGCCGAATTGGCCCCGGTCGCCTGCGAATTGCCGCCCACGGCGGTCGAGCCCGACGCCACGGCCCCGCGCCCGATGGCCACCGCGTTCACGCTGGTGGCCGAGGAATCGCCGCCGATGGCGATGGCCCCTTCCGCTTCGGCCGACGCGCCTTCGAGGGTGCTGTTCAGATCGCTGCCGATTGCGATGCTGCCGTCCGCGCTGGCCGAAGAGCGCCAGCCAGTGGCCACGCTGCGATTGCCCGAGGCGCTGCTGTCCTGTCCGGTCGCGGTGCTGAAATCGCCGGAGGCATCGCTGCGCTGTCCCGTCGCGGTGCTGGACTCGCCAGTGGCCGAACTGTTTTGCCCGGTCGCCGTGCTCTGTATCCCCGAGGCGGTGCTCGACTCCCCGGTCGCGGTGCTGAAATCTCCCGATGCTTCGCTGGCCGCGCCGGTCGCGGTGCTGGAATTGCCCGAGGCGGTGCTGCCTCGTCCGGTCGCCGTCGCGGCGGAATTCGATGCGGTGCTGCCCTGCCCGGTCGCGGTACTGAGGCCGCCCGACGCAGTGCTGCCCTGGCCCACCGCCGTGCTGGACGATGCGGAGGCCTCGCTGCCGCTACCAACAGCGACGCTGTCCGCGCCCGAGGTGGTGCCCCCGCCCAGCGCCTGCGCATTGGCAGAGGCGGCACCGAGACCGGCGAGCAGGGCGATGACCGAGGTGAGGCAGGCGCGCGAAGGGATATGAGACATGCGAATATGCTCCATCAATTGATATCAAAAGCGCGCAAATGCGCATTTACACGAAACAATATGACCTGAGTGCCAGTATTCGCTTTCACGATCAACCCTAAGGGGCGGGTTTCGCGCCTTTTCGCACTTTGAGACTTTTTTTTGCGGCATCTGCGGCTTGGGCATCGTCCCGATCCGTCATATGCTCCGCGAATGACCGACGGTCCCCCCGCATGACCCCCGATTTCGCCCTGATGGGCCAGCTTGCCGGCCTCTTCGCCGCCGCCTTCGGGGCGGCGACGATCCTGCCGTTCCAGTCCGAGGTGGTGTTCGTCGGGCTGCAACTGGCGGGCAGCGCATCGGTGGCGGCGCTGGTGATCGTGGCGAGCATCGGCAACACGCTGGGCGCGGTGGTCAACTATGTCATGGGGCGCGGGATCGAGAGGTTCCGCACCCGGCGCTGGTTTCCCGTGAACGCCGCGCAGCTGGCGCGCGCGCAGCGCTGGTACGCGCGCTGGGGCGTCTGGACGCTGCTGATGAGCTGGGCCCCGCTGGGCGACGGGTTTACCGTGATCGCGGGGGTGATGCGCACGCCGGTCTGGCTGTTCCTCGTGCTGGTAAGCGTGGCCAAGACGGGGCGCTACATCGTGCTGGCATGGCTCACGATGCAGGCGGGCGGATAAGGCCGGGCGGGCCACGCCCGCGCCGCACCGCGCACCGCGAATTCCGCTCCCGCAGCACGTCGGGGCTTGCACCCGACCGCGCGCTGGGCTTCCTTGGCGACACGTCCCCCGAAGGAGCCCCGCGCGCATGACCACCCCCCGCAGCATCGTCGTCATCGGCGCAGGTATCTGCGGCCTCGCCTCGGCCATATGGCTCAACCGGGCGGGGCACAGCGTCACGCTCATCGACCGCGACGCGCCCGGCGCGGGGGCCTCGCAGGGCAATGCCGGGCTGATGGCGCAATGGGCGATCGTGCCGGTCAACACGCCGGGCATCCTCGGCACCGCGCTGCGGTATCTGCCCGACCCGAACGCGCCGCTCTGGCTGCGCTGGCGCGACCTGCCGCGCCTCGCGCCCTGGCTGTGGCAGTTCGCGCGCAACGCCAACCCGCGCGACGCCGCACGGATGACAAGGGGGCTGATCCAGCTCGTGGGCGACAGCACCGATCAGCACCGCGCCCTGGTGCGCGGCACGCGGGCCGAGAAATGGCTTGCCACCAGCGACGTGGCCTATGCCTATGACAGCCGCGCCGGGTTCGAGGCCGATGCCTTTGGCTGGCGGGTCAAGCGCGAGGCGGGGTTCGAGCCGGAGGTGATCGAGGGCCCGGCGGTGCAGGAGGCCGAGCCGCTCGTCGGCCCGGCGATCGGCTGCCTCGCGATCCTGCGCGGCCACGGCCATGTGCGCGACCCGGGCGCCTACATGGCCGATCTCGCGGCGGTGTTCGAGGAGGAGGGCGGGCGCTACCTGCGCACGGAGGCGCGCGATGTGACGCTGACCGACGGGCGCGTTTCGGCGGTGCTGACCGATCAGGGCCCGCTGCCCTGCGACAGGGTGGTGCTGGCGGCGGGGGTGTGGTCCGGCCCGCTGATGCGCAAGCTCGGGCTCAGGGTGCCGCTCGCCGCCGAGCGCGGCTATCACCTGCACCTCGCCAACCCGTCGCTCATGCCGCGCCAGCCGCTGATGATGGCGCGCGGCAAGTTCGCGGTCACGCCCATGGCCACCGGGCTGCGCTGCGCGGGCACGGTCGAGCTGGGGCACTCCGACGCGCCCCCGTCGCGCGCGCCCTTCGCCGCGATCCGGCGCGAGATCGCGCGCGCCTTTCCGGCGCTGACCTTCGAGAGCGCGGAGGAATGGATGGGGCCGCGCCCCTCCACCCCCGACAGCCTGCCGCTGATCGGCGAGATCGGCGCGACCGGCGTCTTTGCCGCCTTCGGTCATCAGCATGTGGGGCTTACGGCGGGGCCGCGGACCGGGCGGATGGTGGCCGATCTCATCGGCGGGGCGCGGCCCAATATCGACCTCGCCCCCTACGACGCCAACCGCTTCGGCTGAGGCGGCTCAGCGCATTCCCATCAGCGCCGCCGCCGTCGCCTGCGAGACATGGCCCGTCACCGGCAGGCCGCGATGGCTCTGAAAACGGCGGATCGCGTCGCGGGTCTCTTCGGTAAAGCGGCCATCCACCGGCCCCGGCGCGGCGCCGATCTGCGCGAGGCGGCGCTCGATCAGCACCCGCACCACCTCGGCCCCGGCATAGATGCGCTCTTCCTCGCGCGCCTGCGCGAGGACCTCCTCCCCGGCGCGGCCCTCTTCGAGCGCGTCAAGACGCGCACGCGCCTCCTCGGCCATGCGGCTGTCGGGATGGTCGCGCAGAAAGGCGGCATAGGCCTCGGCGGTGTCGGCCTCCTGCGCGGCGTCCCAGTCGGCGCGGGCGGCGCGGTCGGCGGCGTCGCGGCGCGCCGCCTCGATCTCGTCGAGCCGGGCGCGCGCGGTCCCGGCGAACAGCCCCTCGGGGTAGCGGTCGAGATAGGCGCGCAGCCCCGCCTCGTCTGCGCCGCGCCCGGTGTCGCGCCACCACGCGCGGTCGCGGCGGTCCTCGTCGGCGCGGGCGCGGCGCGCCTCCTCGTCGATCTCGCGCTGCCGGTCGGCGGCCTGCGCGCGCAGCCGCGCCAGCGCCGCGCCCGGGGCCTCTCCCGTCTCGATCATCAGCCGCAGCGCCGCCATGCCAGAGCGCCCGCACCCGCCCCGGCAATGCACCAGCACCCGGCCCCCGCCCCCCAGCGCCGCCCGCGCCGCGGCGCTCGCCTCTGTCCAGTCCGCCGCCTGCGCCGCGTCCGGCACACCGAAATCCTCCACCGGCACGCCGATCCAGCGCGCCCCCGATTCCTGCACGTCGAAAGGCAGCGCCCCCGCGCCCGCCGCCGCCATCTCGGCCCCGGTGGTCATCGAGATCACCAGCGCCGGACGCCAGTCGCGCAGATGCGCCATGTCGGACCCGTAGGTGCCGCCCGCGCCCGGCAGCGGTGCCAGCGCCAGCGTGCCACCGCCCACATGCAGCGCATGGATCACGAAACCGCTCATCGCGCATCCTCCCCCGGCAGAGAGTTTCCGCACCCGCGCGCGAAAAGCAAGGTGGACGCTGTGGCGGACGGGCCTTACGCTTGGACCGTTCTCCGAATCCGAAAGGCACCGCATGGCCCCCTCCACCGATACCGGCTACCAGGTTCTCGCGCGCAAGTACCGCCCCGAGACCTTCGCCGATCTGGTGGGCCAGGACGCCATGGTGCGCACGCTCAAGAACGCGTTCAAGGCCGACCGCATCGCGCAGGCCTTCATCATGACCGGCATCCGCGGCACCGGCAAGACGACCACGGCGCGCATCATCGCCAAGGGGATGAACTGCATCGGGACCGACGGCACCGGCGGCCCGACGACCGATCCCTGCGGCCAATGCGAGCATTGCACCGCGATCATGGAGGGCCGCCATGTCGATGTGCTCGAGATGGACGCGGCGTCGCGCACCGGGGTGGGCGATATCCGCGAGATCATCGAGAGCGTGCACTACCGCGCCGCCTCGGCGCGCTACAAGATCTACATCATCGACGAGGTGCACATGCTCAGCACCTCGGCCTTCAACGCGCTTCTGAAGACGCTGGAAGAGCCCCCCGCCCACGTGAAATTCATCTTCGCCACCACCGAGATCCGCAAGGTACCGGTCACGGTGCTGTCGCGCTGTCAGCGGTTCGACCTGCGCCGCATCGAGCCCGAGACGATGATCGGCCTCCTGCGCCGCATCGCCGATGCCGAGGGCGCGCAGATCACCGACGACGCGCTCGCGCTCATCACCCGCGCCGCCGAAGGTTCGGCCCGCGATGCCACCTCGCTTCTGGATCAGGCGATCAGCCACGGCGCGGGCGAGACGACGGCGGAAGAGGTGCGCGCCATGCTCGGCCTCGCCGACCGGGGCCGCGTGCTCGACCTCTTCGACCTGATCATGAAGGGCGACGCGGCGGGCGCGCTGTCGGAGTTGGGCGCGCAATACGCCGAAGGCGCCGATCCGCTCGCCGTGCTGCGCGACCTGTCGGAGATCACCCACTGGATTTCCGTGGTCAAGATCACCCCCGACGCCGCCGACGATCCCACGATCGGCCCCGACGAGCGCGCCCGCGGGCAGGAAATGGCCAGCGCCCTGCCGATGCGCGTGCTCACCCGCATGTGGCAGATGCTGCTCAAGGCGCTCGACGAGGTGGCCGAGTCCCCCAATTCGATGATGGCCGCCGAGATGGCGGTGATCCGCCTCACCCATGTGGCCGACCTGCCCACGCCCGAAGACCTCGTGCGCCGCCTGCAGGAGAGCCCGCCCCCGTCCCCCGGAGGCGGCGGCGGCGCGCGCCCCCAGGCACAGGGCGCGGGCACCACGGCGCAGGGCGGCCCCCTGCCCCGCCCCACCCATTCCGGCCCCTCGGGGCCGAGCGCGCGCGGCGGCGGAGCCGCCACGGCGCTGGCCCGAGAGACCGAAGAGGCGCTCGCGCCCTACCCCAGCTTCGAGCACGTGCTCGACCTGATCCGCTCCCGCCGCGACGCGAAACTGCTGATCGAGGTCGAGGGCTGCCTGCGCCTCGCCTCCTACCGCCCCGGACGGATCGAATTCACCCCCACGCCCGACGCCCCCGCCGATCTCGCGCAGCGCATGGGCAGCGCGCTGCAGCGCTGGACCGGCGCGCGCTGGGCCGTGAGCCTCGTCAATTCCGCCACCACCCCCACCGTGCGCGAGGCCCGCGAGGCCGAAGAGGATTCGCTCCGCTCCGAGGCGCGCGATCATCCGCTGGTGCAGGCGGTGTTCGCGGCCTTTCCCAAGGCCTCCATCACCGGCATCCGCACCGCCGAGGACATCACCACCGAGGCCGGTCAGGACGCACTCCCCGAAGTCGAGGACGAATGGGACCCGTTCGAGGAATGAGTGCCCCTGCCGCCACGCCCCGCCGCCTCCTCGCGGCACTCGTGCCCGCCCTGCTGCCCGGCCCCGCCCTCGCGCAGGCCTGCGCCGCCATGCGACCGGGCTGGACACCGGGCACCGAGGCGACCCAATGGACAGAGACGGTGCATTATTTCTCGACCGTCCCGGCGCTCGTCCTGCTGGTCGCCACCGCGCTCGCCATCCGCTTTCGCAGCCAATGGGGCGGGCTGACCGTGACCGTGCTGTGGTCGGGGCTGGTGGCGCTCATCGTGATGCACCGGTATGGCGACGACCCCGGCGGCCTGCGGCAACGCGCGTTCGACGAGGGCTGCCTCGCCTCTCCCACCTTGTTCCTCGCCGTCGTGACTGCAATATGTGCGGCGACGATCCTCTACACCGCCCCGATCGGGCGACAGACCTCAGATTAGGAGACCGACATGTTCAAGGGTTTGGGCCAGATGGGCGACATGGCCAAGATGATGAAGGCCGCGCAGGAAATGCAGCAGAAGATGGCCGCGCTGCAGGAAGAGATGCACAGCATCATGGTCGAGGGCGAGAGCGGCGCGGGGCTGGTCAAGGCCACCTGCACCGCCAAGGGCGAGCTGAAGTCGCTCGACATCGACCCGTCGATCTTCAACGCCGACGACAAGGAGGTGGTCGAGGACCTGATCCTCGCCGCGATCAAGGACGCGCAATCCAGGGCCAGCGACCGCGCCCAGGAGGAAATGGGCAAGCTCACCGAGGGCATGGGCCTGCCCAAGGACATGAAACTGCCGTTCTGAGCCGCGCGGGCCCGAAGAGTGAGCAGCACCCGCGACATCGACGCCCTGATCGACCTTATGGCGCGCCTGCCCGGCCTCGGGCCGCGCTCCGCGCGGCGCGCGGTGCTGCACATGATCCGCAAGCGCGCGCTGATTCTCACGCCGCTCGCCGATCTCATGCAGACCGTCGCCGCCACCGCCCGCGAATGCACGCGCTGCGGCAATATCGGCAGCACCGGGACCTGCGACATATGCGCCTCGCCCAGGCGCGCCAACGGCCAGATCTGCGTGGTCGAGGACGTGGCCGATCTCTGGGCGATGGAGCGCGGGCAAGCGTTTCGCGGGCGCTACCACGTGCTCGGCGGCACGCTCTCTGCGCTCGATCAGGTCGGCCCCGAGGCGCTGCGCATCCCGCAGCTTGTGGCGCGCGTGGCAGAAGAGGAGGTGACCGAGGTGATCCTCGCGCTCGGGGCCACCGTCGACGGGCAGACCACCGCGCATTACATCGCCGACCAGCTTGACGGCAAGGTTACGCTCACATCGCTGGCGCAGGGTGTTCCCATCGGCGGCGAGTTGGATTATCTCGACGACGGAACGATCAGCGCGGCGCTGGCCGCGCGCAAATCGCTCTGACAGACCCCACTCCTGCGGCCCCGCGCCCGACCGCCATCCGACAGGCCGACATGACCCCGCTGGCACTCGCCATGATCTATCTGCTGTCCCTCAACCTCGTCACCTTCGGGCTGTTCTGGTGGGACAAGCAATGCGCGATTCACCGCCGCTGGCGCGTGCCCGAAAGCACGCTGCTCACGCTGTGCCTCGTGGGCGGTGCCTTCGGGGCCAAGACCGGGCAGGGCGTGTTTCGCCACAAGACCCGCAAGGAGCCGTTCCGCACCTCGCTCAACGCGATCATGGTGCTGCATGTCGGCTTTCTGTCGGCGCTGGTGCTGCCGGGCTTTCGCGCCTCGGTGATGGCGCTGCTCTCCGACGCCTCGGCGGCGCTCTTCGGCTGACCGGGCCCCGGCGGCGCGGGGCGCGCGGCTCAGCGCGCCTCCTGTTCGAGATGCAGCTTCATCTCGATCAGCACCTGCTGCAACTGCGTCGTCTCGCGCAACAGCCGCTTGGCCTCGTTGACCGAGATGCTGCCGTCCTCGATGCTGGTCTGGTATTCCGCCATCAGCATCGCAAAGCGCTGCGACAGCGCGATCACGTCGCTGTTGACCGAGCCGGTCTCACCGCTGTTGCGCAGGCTTTCGGTCAGGTTGAGGTGAATCCCCTTCAGTTCGGCCAGCGCCGAGGTCACATGCGGATAGCCCGCCGCCTCCTCCAGCGCCGCCACCGCATCCACCGGCATGAACCGGTCGGCATGTTCCTCGTGCCCGGAATAATACCGTCCGAGGGTCGCCTTGGACTTGCCGGTCAGGCGGCAGGCCGCCTCGATGCCCACGTCCTTGACCAGCGCCTCGGTATGCTTCTTCAGGTAACGGCCCACAACCGACATCACACGCTCCACCCAGATTCCCGCACCCCTTCGCCGGGCGCGGCTCTTTCCTTACCCGCCGGTCGCGGCGCTGTCATTTTCAAAACCGCCCGCCTCAGCCCCGCTCCACCAGAACCGAGCCCACCGAGTAGCCCGCCCCGAACGAGCAGATCAGCCCGCGGTCGCCGGGGCCGAGATCGTCGGAATACTGCGCAAAGGCGATGATCGAGCCCGCCGAGGACGTGTTGGCATAATCCTGCAGGATGTTGGGCTGCTCATGCGGCTCGGGCACCCGGCCCATCACCTTGCGGCCGATGAAATCGTTCATCGTCTTGTTGGCCTGATGCAGCCACAGCCGCCGCAGGTCCTCGGCGCGTACGCCCTCTTCCTCCATGTGCCCGAGGATATGCGCCGACACCATCGGCAGCACCTCCTTGAAGACGCGGCGCCCCTCCTGCACGAACAGCATGTCGCGCCGGTCCTCCATGTGACCGGGGCGCGTGCGCCGCAGAAAGCCGTTGTTGTTGCGGATATTGTTGGAGAATTTCGTGGCGCAGCGGGTCGAGAGGATGCGGAAATGCGCGCCCTCCGCCTCTTCTGCCGCCTCGATCACCAGCGCCGTGCACACGTCGCCAAAGATGAAATGGCAATCCCGGTCGCGCCATTCCAAGTGCCCCGAGCAGATTTCGGGGCTGACCACCAGCGCGCGCCGGGCGCTGCCCGACCGGATCATGTCCGCCGCCGCCTGTATGCCGAAGGTGGCCGAGGAACAGGCCACGTTCATGTCGAACGCGAAACCGCCCGCGCCCAGCGCCTCCTGTATCTCGATGGCGATGGCCGGATAGGGCCGCTCGTGGTTCGAGGCGGCGCAGATCACCAGGTCGATCTCGCCCGCCTCCCGCCCCGCCTGCGCCAGCGCGGTCCCGCAGGCTTCGAGCGCGATCTCGGTCATGATCCCCGGCTCGTCGTCGCTGCGCTCCCGCAGGATCGGGTGCATCACCTCGGGGTCGAGCACGCCCGCCTTGTCCATCACGTGCCGCCGCTCGATCCCCGAGGCATTGAGGATGAATTCGGGCGAAGACGGCGCCTTGGCCGCCACCTCGCCCGCTTCGATTGCCTCGGCATGGGCGGCGTTGAACGCCTCGGCATGGGCGTTGTAGGCCACCACCAGTTCTTCGTTGGTGATCACCTCCGGCGGCGTGAACACGCCCGATCCGGTGATCGCGGGCTGCGCCATGATCCTCTCCCCCAGGGTTTCCCGCCAGATCACCGCAGCCGCGCGCCGAGGTCAAGCACGGCATCGCCCGCGGGCGCGAGGTTGCGCTTCTTCTTGGCAAAAATACCCATGTCCCGCCCGCGCTCCTCAGTTCACCGGGTTGGGCAGGGCCTCGCCGGCAAAGAAGGCGCGCAGGTTCTCGACCGCCATCAGCCCCATCGCCTCGCGCACCTCCAGCGCGGCGGTGCCCAGGTGCGGCAGCAGCGTGACGGTCTCCATCTTGCGCAGCACCTCGGGCACCTCGGGCTCGCGGGCATAGACATCGAGCCCCGCCCCCGCGATCCGGCCTTCCCGCAGCGCATCGATCAGCGCCGCCTCGTCCACCACGTCGCCGCGCGCGATGTTCACCAGATGCGCCGCGGGCTTCATCGCCGCCAGCACCTCCGCCCCGATGATATTGCGCGTCTCGGCCCCACCGGGAACGGCCGCCACCAGGAAATCGACCTCGCCCGCCAGCGCCTCGAGGCTCTCCACCTGCCGCGCGGGAAAGTCCACGGCCTTCTCGGAGCGGTTGTAATACCGCACCTCCATGCCAAAGCCGTAATGACAGCGCCGCGCGATGGCCTGCCCGATCCGCCCCATGCCGACGATGCCCACCGTCTTGCCGGTGACATGCGTGCCCAGCATCTGCGTCGGGTTCCACCCCGACCAGCGCCCCGCGCGCAGCATCCGCTCGCCCTCGCCCGCGCGGCGCGCGCTCATCAGGATCAGCATCAGCGCGATATCGGCGGTTGCATCGGTCACGGCTCCGGGCGTGTTGGTCACAGCGATCCCCGCGGCGCGCGCGGCGGCCACGTCGATATGGTTGTAGCCCACCCCGAAATTGGCGAGGATCCGGCAGCGGCTGCCCTCCGCCTCCTCGAATACCTCCGCCGAGAACATGTCGCCCAGCGTCGGCAGGATCCCGTCATAGAGCGCCAGCGCGCCGCGCATCTGCCCGGGCTTGAGCGGGGTGTTGTCCTCGCGCATCTCGACATCGAAATGCGCCTCCGCCTCGGCCATCACCCGCGCGGGCATCGGCCTCGTGACCAGTATCCGTTTCAATGCAGCCTCCCGCCCTCGGGCACATCCATGTCCGGCGCGATCAGCACCACCTCGCCGTCGGCATCGCCCAGCCCCAGCACCAGCACTTCGGACCGGAACTTGCCGATCTGCCGCGGCGGGAAATTGACCACCGCCAGCACCTGCCGCCCGATCAGCGCCTCGGGCGAGTAATGCGCGGTGATCTGCGCGCTCGATTTCTTCTCGCCCAGTTCCGGGCCGAAATCGACCCAGAGCTTGATCGCGGGCTTGCGCGCCTCCGGGTAGGGCTCGGCGCGGGTCACGCGGCCCACCCTTATATCGACCTTGAGGAAATCGTCGAACGTGATCTCAGCCATTGCGCAACTCCCTCGAGCGGTCGGCGGCGGCAGCTACCGTCCGCACCATCAGCGGCGGCAGGCCCGCCTCCTCGTCCATCAGCACCTCCAGCCCCGCCTGCGTGGTGCCGTTGGGGCTCGTGACATTGCGGCGCAACTCCGCGTGCGTCTCGTCCGCCGCCTCGGACAGCGCGCCCGCGCCCGCCACCGTCGCCTGCGCCAGTTGCATGGCGAGCGCGGGGGCCAGCCCCTGCGCCTCGCCCGCACGCGCCATGCATTCGATCATGTGAAACACATAGGCCGGGCCAGAGCCCGACAGCCCCGTGACCGCGTCCATCTGCTCCTCGCCCTCGAGCCGCACCACCTGCCCCACCGCCTGCAACAGCATCTCGGCCAGATCGAGCTGCCCGGGCGTGGCATGGGCATTGCCGATGATCGCGGTGATCCCACGCCCCACGGCGGCGGGGGTGTTGGGCATCGCCCGCACGATCGGGGTCCGGTCCCCGAGCGCCTGCTCGAATGCGGAAATCGGCGTGCCCGCCGCCACCGAGACGAACAGCGTCGCACCATTGCCCCGGTCGCGCAGCACCGGCAGCGCCTCGCCCATCATCTGCGGCTTGACCGCGACCAGCACGATGGCGGGCGCCTCGGGCAGATCGGCATTGATCTGCACGCCCGTGCCGCGCAGCCAGTCCGACGGGTTCGGGTCGATCACCCAGACCGAGGCGGGCGGCAATCCATCCGCCAGCCAGCCCTGCAACATGGCGCTGCCCATCTTGCCGCAGCCAAGCAGAACAAGGCCCTTTTCGGCCACGTGATCCATCGTCATGGCGATCCCCCGCGTCTGGTGTTCTCGTGTCGCGGGGGCGAGTGTTACGCGCGACCGTAGGCCTCTGCAATGGCCACCTGCATCGCGTCGCGCGGGCTGCTGTCGCCCCAGACCGCGAGTTGAAACGCCGGGTAATAGCGCTCCGCGCTCATCACCGCCGCGCCCAGCAGCGTATCGATCTGCTCTGCCGTCGCACCCGGCGCGCCCGCCATGACAAGGCCGTAGCGCCACACCATCAGCTTCTGCTCGTCCCACCAGGTAAACGCGCCCGACCAGCACTGATCGTTGACGAGGTTCAGCATCTCGTAGAGCGCGGGCAGGCGATCCTCGGGCGGCTCCATCTCGAAGGTGCACACGATGCGCAGCGTCTCGTCATGGCCCGACCAGGCGAGCGTGATGGAATAGGTGCGCCATTGTCCCTCGATCGCCATGGCGATCTGATCGTCCCCGATACGGTCGAATTCCCAGTCGTGATGCTCCGCGATATGCTCCACCAGGTCGATGGGATGGAGATCCGCACCCAGATCGTGCTCGGAAAGTGCCATGGCGCCGCCTCATATGCTGTAGCGCGGGGGTGGCTTTGCACCCCAAACGCTAGGTGCCTGCTCTACGAGCGGAGGTGCATCCTTCCGCCCATACAAGATATGGTGCGGGCAAGCGTGCAAGGTGTAAAGCAATTTGTTGTGGGTATCTCCAATAAATTGCGGCTCGCGCGGCTGCCGCCTCAAGATGCAGGACAGCACCGCGCCCCTTGCCCAGCCC
>CAJXKX010000004.1 GCA_913055965.1 uncultured Roseovarius sp. | reverse complement strand
CCATGGGCCTGCGCCACATCGTCACGCTGACCTTCCGTGAGGGGACGACCCCCGAGCAGACCGACACGATCGTGACCGCGCTGCGCGAGCTCCCCGGCCAGATCCCGGAGATCCAGGCGTACTCCGTCGGCGTCGACGCCGGGCTCGCCGAGGGCAACGCGACGCTCGGCATCGTCGGCGAATCCGGTTGCGGGAAATCGACGCTCGCCCGGATGCTCGCGGGGCTGCTCACACCGACCACCGGACGGATCGAGATCGACGGCGCCGCGCTCGACACCGCCGATCCGGCGATCTTCGGCAGGCGCATCCAGTATGTCTTTCAGGACCCGATCTCGTCGCTCAACCCGCGCAAGACCATCCGTCAGATCATGGACGCGCCGCTCAAGCGGCTGCACGGCATGCCCGCCGACCGGCGGCGCAGGCGCATCGCCGAGATATTCGCCAGCGTGAACCTGCGCGAAGAGTTCCTCGACCGCTATCCGCACGAGTTCTCCGGCGGGCAGGCGCAGCGCATCGGCATCGCCCGCGCCCTCGCCGCCGAGGCGGGCATCCTGATCCTCGACGAGCCGGTCTCGGCGCTCGACGTCTCGGTGCAGGCGCAGGTGCTCAACCTGCTCGCCGATCTCCGGGCGGCGCTCGGCCTGACCTACCTGTTCATCAGCCACGATCTCGCCGTGGTCGAAGCGGTGAGCGACCGGATCGCGGTGCTCTATTTCGGATCGCTGGTCGAGATCGGCCCCGCCCGGGCGGTGTTCGCGGCGCCGCGCCATCCCTATACGCGGCTGCTCGCCCGGAGCGCGCCGGTGATCGGCCGGCCGCTGAGCGCACCCGAGGCGAGGGGTGCCGACCTCCCCGACCCGCTCGACCCGCCGCCGGGCTGCGCCTTTGCCGCCCGATGCCCGGTCGCCACCGATCTCTGCAGGACAGAGGCGCCGCGCCTGTCCCCGGTCTCGGGGACTTCGCAGGTCGCCTGCTTTCACCCCCTCACGCCCTGACGCACCACCGCCGCGACGCACGGCGCAGGGGCGCGGCGCGGCGGACGCCGCATCGCGGCATCCTTTCGCGCATGCAGCATTTTCGGGCATCCGCACCCGGCCCCGCCCAAATCGGCGGCGATTGCGCATGTCATGCAGGCTCCGCCGCGCGTCCCGCCTAGGCGCACCCGGCCCGCCGCGCTTTGCTCGCGACGGGCCGGACGAGCCCGGGTCGTGCCCGGCGGATCAGCCCCGCGCGACACCCAAACGCACATCGCGGCGCGCTTGCCGGGGTGCACTGACAACAGGAGAGATGAGACCGATGACACGTAAATCCCTGCTCGGCGGGCTTGCCGTGAGCACAACGCTCCTCGCGGCCCCCGCATTCGCCCAGGACTGTCCCGTCAAGGTGGGCGTGCTGCATTCGCTCTCGGGCACGATGGCGATTTCCGAGACCACGCTCAAGGATACCGTGCTGATGCTTGTGGACCAGCAGAACGCCAAGGGCGGGCTGCTGGGCTGCGAGATCGAGGCGGTGGTGGTCGATCCCGCCTCCGACTGGCCGCTTTTCGCGGAAAAGGCGCGCGAGTTGCTGACCGTGAGCGAGGTCGACGTGATCTTCGGCTCCTGGACCTCGGTCAGCCGCAAATCGGCGCTGCCGGTGCTGGAGGAGTTGAACGGGCTGATGTTCTACCCCGTTCAATACGAGGGTGAGGAAAGCTCGAAAAACGTCTTCTACACCGGCGCCGCGCCCAACCAGCAGGCGATCCCGGCGGTGGATTATTTTCTCGAGGAATTGGGCGTCGAGAGCTTCGCACTTCTGGGCACCGATTATGTCTATCCCCGCACCACCAACAACATCCTCGATTCCTACCTCAAATCCAAGGGCATCGCGGATGAAGACATTTTCGTCAACTACACCCCCTTCGGCCATTCCGACTGGGCGACGATCGTCTCGGACGTGGTGGCGCTCGGGGCCTCGGGCAAGCAGGTGGGCGTGATCTCGACCATCAACGGCGACGCCAATGTGGGCTTCTACAAGGAACTCGCCGCGCAGGGCGTGGACGCCGCCGACATCCCCGTCGTCGCCTTCTCGGTGGGCGAGGAAGAGCTTTCGGGCCTCGATACCGCGCCGCTCGTCGGCCATCTCGCGGCGTGGAACTATTTCCAATCCGCCGACACGCCCGAGAACGAGGCCTTCATCGCCGCCTGGCATGACTTCATCGGCGATACCTCGCGCGTCACCAACGACCCGATGGAGGCGCATTACATCGGCTTCAACATGTGGGTGAACGCCGTGACCGAGGCGGGCACCACCGATGTGGACGCAGTGCGCGCGGCGATGTGGGGCCAGGAATTCCCCAACCTCACCGGCGGAATGGCGGTGATGAACGCCAACCATCACCTGTCCAAGCCCGTGCTGATCGGCGAGATTCGCGACGACGGCCAGTTCGACATCATCAGCCAGACCGAGGAGGTCCCCGGCGACGCCTGGACAGACCACCTGCCCGAGAGCGCCCCGCTCAAGAGCGACTGGAAGGATCTCGGCTGCGGCATGTACAACACCGAGACCGCGACCTGCGTGCAGATGACCTCGAACTACTGAGGCAACAGGGCCGCGCGCAGCCTCCGCCGCGCGGCCCCTCCCCCAGAATTCCCCCTCGGATCCGGACAGATCATGCGTCTCACCGCCCTCCTCGCCCGCGCCGCGGCGCTGCTGATCCTGCTCGCGTGCGCGTTCGCCATGCGCCCCGGCGCAGCGGTCGCGCAGACCGCCCTGCAACCGCTGCTGCAAGAGCACCGGGCCGAGCTTGCCAAGCCGTCGCGCACCACCATCGGCCCGGTCATCTCCGCGCTCTTGGCCTCCGATCACCCCGGCATGACCGGTTTCCTGCGCAAATGGGAGGCGCGCGAGGTCTACCTGCGCCCCGAGGACGGCCTGTTCTTCTACGCCGAGGAGGCGGGCGACATGCTGCGCCTCATCGACATCGACAGCGGCGCGGCGGTGGCCGAGGTGGGCAGCCGAGAGGTCGACCAGATCCGCCCCAATGCAGGCGTGCGCCGCGAGGTGGCCGCCGCCCTCGTCCCCTACGAGTTGAACGCCCCCGATCCCGCCCGCCGCGCCGAGGCGCTCGATGCCATCGCCCGCAGCGCCGAGGCGAGCCAGATCGCCCCCCTCGCTGCCAGCATCGAGGGTGAGACCGACCCCGCCCTCAAGACCCGCAAGGAACGCCTGCTCACCCTGCTCGTCGCGCAGTTCGGGGAGACCAAATCCGAGCGTCTCGACGCCATCGCAGGCCTTGGCGGCGATACCAGCATCGAGGCGCGCAGCGTCCTCAACCAACTGACCGCCACGCGCGACGGCGTGGCCACCGCCCTGCCCGACGACGCCAATATCGCCCGCGTGCTCGAAGTGGGCACCGACCTCACCGAAGCCGAGGCGCATGACCGGCTCGTCGCCGCAGGTCTCGCCCCGCCGCGCCAGACCGCCGCCGATCTGCGCGACGTGCTGGCGCAGCATATCGTGGACGGCCATGTCGGCGGCGTGCCGCTGCACCAACTCGATACCACCGCCGCCCGCGCCCGCGCCTACGAGGCGCTGGAACAGGCAGGCACCGTGCCGCCCCGCGCCGCCCCCGACGAAGTGGCGCAAGCCGTCGCCGCCCATGTCTTCTACGCCGAATACCTGCAGCCCGACCCGCAGATCACGCAGGCCGCCGAGGATGCGCTCGCCGCCACGACCCGCGCGCTCGGCCTCTACCAGACCGCCGATCTGGTGCTCGACGGGCTGTCGCTCGCCTCGATCTTCTTTCTCGCCGCCATCGGGCTTGCGATCACCTTCGGCGTGATGGGGGTGATCAACATGGCGCATGGCGAATTCATCATGATGGGGGCCTACACGGGCTATGTCGTGCAGTTGTTCATCCCCGACTACACCGTCAGCCTGCTGATCGCCCTGCCCATGGCCTTCGCCGTCACCTTCGGCGCGGGCGTCGCGATGGAACGGCTGGTGATCCGCCACCTCTACAAGAGGCCGCTCGAGACGCTGCTTGCCACCTTCGGCATCTCCATCGCCCTGCAACAACTGGCCAAGAACATCTTCGGCACACAGGCGCGGCCCCTCACCGCTCCCGACTGGCTGGGCGGCGCGATCACGCTCAACGATATCGTCGGCATCTCGACGATCCGCGTGGCGATCTTCGTCCTCGCCCTCATCTTCCTCGCGTTGCTGCTCTACATCCTGCGGCGCACCCGGCTTGGGCTCGAGGTGCGGGCGGTGACGCAGAATCCCGGCATGGCCGCGTCGATGGGGATCGACCCCGACCGCATCAACATGCTGACCTTCGGCCTCGGCTCGGGCATCGCGGGGATCGCGGGCGTGGCCATCGGGCTCTATGCGCAGGTCACCTCCGAGATGGGCGCGAATTACATCGTCCAGAGCTTCATGACCGTGGTGGTGGGCGGCGTCGGCAATGTCTGGGGCACGCTGGCGGGGGCCTCGCTGATCGGCTTCCTGCAAAAGGGCATCGAGTGGTTCAACCCGTCCAACACGCTGGCGGCGCAGACCTGGATGGTGCTGTTCGTGATCCTCTTCATTCAGTTCCGCCCCAAGGGCATCGTTGCCCTCAAGGGTCGCGCGGCGGGGGACTGAGCCATGAGCAAACCCGATATCGCCCCGCGCCGCAGCTTTCTGGCCGAAAACCCTTCGGTGATGTGGTTCCTGGGCCTGCTCGGCCTCTTCACCCTCGGCGTCACCGTGCTGGCCGAGGGCTTCGGCCTCGCGCTCCTCTCCACCTCGATGGTCAAGATCCTCGGCATGACGCTGTGCCTGTGCCTCATTGCCGTCGCGATGGACGTGGTCTGGGGCTATTGCGGCATCCTCAGCCTCGGGCATTTCGCCTTTTTCGGCCTCGGCGGATACGCCATCGGCATGTGGCTGATGTATGCCCGCACCCAAGGCATCGTGGTGGAGTCGCTCGCCAACGCCCCCATCCCCCCCACGCAAGAGGAAATCAACGACGCCATCGCCACGCAGATCTTCGGCGTGGTGGGCAGTAACGAATTGCCGCTGATCTGGGCCTTCGCCGACAGCCTTTTCATGCAGCTTCTCTTCGTGGTGCTGGTGCCGGGCCTGCTGGCGCTGATCTTCGGCTGGCTCGCCTTCCGCAGCCGCGTGACCGGCGTCTATCTCTCGATCCTGACGCAGGCGATGACGCTGGCGCTGTCGCTCTACCTCTTCCAGAACGACAGCGGGCTGCGCGGCAACAACGGCCTGTCGGGTCTCCAGAACATCCCCGGCCTTCTGCACCTGCCGCAATCCACCATCGCGCTGTGGTTCTTCTGGGCCTCCGCTGCCGCGCTCGGGCTGGGCTATCTCTTCTTCGCCTGGCTCGTCTCGGGCAAGTTCGGCTCGGTCATCCGCGGCATCCGCGACAACGAGGCCCGCGTGCGCTTTCTCGGCTACCATGTCGAAAGCTACAAGCTGGTGATCTTCACCCTGACGGCGGTGATCTCGGGCCTCGCGGGCGCGCTCTACTACCCGCAGGCGGGCATCATCAACCCCGCCGAAATCGCGCCCATCGCCTCCATCTACCTTGCCGTCTGGGTGGCCATCGGCGGGCGCGGGCGGCTCTACGGCGCAGTGATCGGCGCGGCGGTCGTCAGCCTCGCGTCAAGCTGGTTCACCGGCGGCGGCGCGCCCGATATCGACCTCGGGTTCTACACGATCAACTGGACCGACTGGTGGCTGGTGCTTCTGGGTCTCGGCTTCGTCGCTGTCACGCTCTTTTTCCCGCGCGGCATCGGCGGGCTGTTCGACATGCTGGTGAGGAAACCATGACCACCCTTCTCGAAGTCTCCGGCGTCTCCGTCACCTTCGACGGCTTCCGCGCCATCAACAACCTCTCGATCCAGATCGGCGAGCCGGAACTGCGCGCCATGATCGGCCCCAACGGCGCGGGCAAGACCACGTTCATGGATATCGTCACCGGCAAGACGAAGCCGGATGAAGGCCGGGTGATCTGGGGCGAGCGGAACATCTCCCTTCTGGGGATGAGCGAGAGCGCCATCGCGCGGGCGGGCATCGGGCGCAAGTTCCAGAAACCCACCGTCTTCGAGGAGCAGACCGTGCGCGAGAACCTCGCCATGGCGCTCAAGAACAAGCGCGGGCCGCTCGACGTGCTGCTCTATCGTCGTTCGGCAGAGGGGGCCGCACGCATCGCGGAACTGGCCGAAGAGATCGGCCTCGCGGACGACCTGCCCCGCCGCGCGGGCGACCTCAGCCACGGGCAGAAGCAATGGCTGGAAATCGGCATGCTGCTGGCGCAGGATCCCCGCCTCCTGCTGGTCGATGAACCCGCCGCCGGGATGACCCCGGCCGAGCGCGAGCACACCACTGATATCCTCAAGCGCGCGGCCGAGACCCGCGCCGTGGTGGTGATCGAGCATGACATGGAATTCGTCCGCCGCCTTGGCTGCAAGGTGACGGTGCTGCACGAGGGCGCGGTTCTGGCCGAGGGCAGCCTCGACCATGTCACGCAGAACCGGCAGGTGATCGATGTCTATCTCGGGAGATAAGCGATGCTGAGCGTCGAGAACCTCACCCTGCATTACGGCGCCTCGCAGATCCTCTATGGCGTCAGCCTCACCGCCCGCCCCGGCGCGGTGACGGCGGTGATGGGCACCAATGGCGTCGGCAAAACCAGCCTGCTCAAGGCCATTGCCGGGCGGCATCCCTACTCAAACGGGCGGATCAGCCTCGACGGGCGCGAATTGCCGCATCTCTCCGCTGCGCAGGCGGCGCAATCGGGCATCGCCTATGTGCCGCAGGGGCGCGAGATTTTCCCGCTGCTCACCGTCACCGAGAACCTGCAAGCCGGCTTTGCCTGCCTGCCGAAATCCGATCACACCATCCCGCCCCGCATCTACGACCTCTTCCCGGTGGTGGAGCAGATGCGCGACCGGCGCGGCGGCGATCTGTCGGGCGGGCAGCAGCAGCAGCTTGCCATCGCCCGCGCCCTCATCGCGCGCCCCCGGGTGCTGTTGCTCGATGAGCCGACCGAGGGCATCCAGCCCAATATCATCAAGCAGATCGGCGAGGTGATCGGCCTTTTGCGCGACGAGGGCGAGATCGCCATCGTGCTGGTCGAGCAGTTCTTCGATTTCGCCTATGACCTCGCCGACGACCTCGTGGTGCTCAACCGCGGCGAGGTCCGCCTGTCCGAGCCCGCCGCGACGGTGGGGCGCGAGCGGCTGTTGCGCGAAGTGTCGATCTGAGCGGCTCAGCCCTCGCCGGTGCCGAAATCCGGCAGGCTCGCCAGCGCGTTCTTGAGCGCCGCCCCCCAGGCCTCGGAGATGTGGATGTAATAGGGGTCGTCCGCGAGAATGCGCCCCTGCCGCCCCGCGCACAGGCTGCCGGTCTCGTAGAAATGATAATCGAAGGGCGGCGCGACGCTCAGGTTGGCCTTGACCGTCGAGTCGAAGCTCACCAGCAAGAGCCGCATCGCATCGGCAAAACCGAGCGCACGGTCATAGGCGCGCACCAGGATGGGCTTGCCGTACTTGGTCTCGCCGATCTGCAGAAACGGCGTATCCTCGGTGGTCTCGATGAAATTGCCCTCGGGGTAGATCAGGAACAGCCGCGGCGGCCCGCCCGCGATCTGCCCGCCCAGGATCAGCGTTGCCTTGAACGCCGAATCCGCCTCCATCCCGCCGGTCTCGTGCGCCGCCACCACGTCGCGCAGGGTGGCCGCCACGATCCGCGCCGCCTGGAACATCGACGGCGCCGCGAGGATATCGGGGCTGCGCGCGTCGCGCGCCTTGCCGCGTTCCTCCAGCAGGCTGATCACCGCCTGCGTCGTCGCGAGGTTTCCCGAGGACAAGAGCGTCAGGCACAGCGTGCCGGGCACCTCCCAGACGGTCATCTTGCGAAAGGTCGAGATGTTGTCGACGCCCGCATTGGTGCGGGTGTCCGACATGAACACCAGCCCGCGATCCAGCGCCATGCCCACGCAATACGTCATCGCCCGTCCTTACTGCCCGACCACCCGAAGCGCCACGTCGAGCGTCTCGCCCTGCCCGCCCACGCGCGTGCCGCTCACCGGCGAAGCATCCGAGTAATCGAGCCCGGTCGCAACCCTGACATAGCGCGCATCGGGCGAAATCGCGTTCGACACGTCGAACCCCACCCAGCCCAGCGCCCCCACATGCGCCTCCGCCCAGGCATGCATCGCGGTCTGCTCGGTCTGGCCGTCCATCAGCAGATAGCCCGAGACATAGCGCGCGGGCAGCCCCATCTGCCGCGCGCAGGCAATGAAGATATGGGCATGGTCCTGGCACACCCCGCGCCCGGCGGCGAGCGCCTCCTCGGCGCTCCAGGTGGGCTCGGAGACGCCGGTCTCATAGGCCACCGCCGCGCGGATCAGCGCGCAGAGCGCGTGCAGCCGGTCGAGATCGCCCCCCTCGGGCAGCGCCCGCAACAGAGCGCGCACATGCTCGCGCGCCTCGGTGCGCGGCGTCACCCGGCCATAGAGCCACAAGGGCGCCGGTCCGCGATGCGCGCCGACGATGCCGTGGGTGTCGCGCAACTCCACCTCGCCCTCGCTCACCACGTCCAGCCGCGCCGCCCCGGGCTCGAAGCTTATGAGTTCGGTGGTGTTGTGGTGATGGTCCTCGAAAGCCAGTTCCTTGCGCCCGCCCGTCACCGTCGTGCGCCAGCGCAGCACCGTCTGGTTCGGCGTGGTCTTGGGCGTCTTGCGCAGCTGCTGCAGCCCGAAGCGGACGGGCTCTTCGAATCGGTAGCTGGTGACGTGGTGGATGCTCAGGCGCATGGCTCACTCGTAGAAGCGGTAATCGACCTCGATCTGCCGGGCCAGATCGTTGAACGCGGTCAGCAGTTCGGTGATCATCTCGTGCAGTCCAAAGGCGAAGATATCGTCGATCCCGTGGGACAGGTAGCGCTGTTCGATCTGCGACACCAGCCTCAGCGACACGCTCGGGCTGCGTTCGCCGCGATTGAGATATGTCAGGTTGTCGCGCAGCTTGGCGGTGCAGAACGCGAGGCTTCGCGGCATCCGCTTGTCGAGGATCAGGAAATGCGTGATCTCGCGCGGCGCGAGGTTCGAGCCGTATTGCATCCGGAACCCGCCCTTGGCCGAGAGCGAGCGCAGGATGCTTTCCCATTGCACATTGTCGATCGAACTGCCCACCGCCACCGTCGAGGGCAGCAGCACGTAATATTTCACATCGAGGATGCGCGCGGTGTTGTCGGCCCGCTCGACGAAGGTGCCCAGCCGGGCGAAATCGTAGATTTCGTTGCGCATCATGGTGCCGTGGGTCATGCCGCGCACCAGCGCCGTGCGCTGCCGCAGCGCCCGCAGCACATTGGGCAGGTCGCGCTCGCGCACCTTGCGCGCCAGCACCTCGCGGGCATGCATCCAGGTGGCGTTGACCGCCTCCCACACATCGCCGGTGAGCGCGGTGCGCACCATCCGCGCGTTCTGCCGCGCCTGCTCGATGCAGGCCAGAACCGAGGACGGGTTTTCGCGCGCCCGGAGCAGCCAGTCCACCGCCGCCTCGCGCGTCACCGTGCCGTGCGCCTCGAGATAGGGGGCGAGCACCGCCGCCGATTGCAGCACCGGGCGCCACTCGTCATCGGCATCCTTGAGCCGCGTGAGCGCGATGCGCTGCCCGGTCTCGATCAGCCGCGCGGTATTCTCGGCCCGCTCAAGGCCGCGATACATCCAGAATATCCCGTTGGCGGTCTTGCCCAGCATCGCCTCAGTCCTCCAGCACCCAGGTGTCCTTGGTGCCGCCCCCCTGGCTCGAATTGACCACGAGCGAGCCTTTCTTGAGCGCCACCCGCGTAAGGCCCCCGGGCGTGATCCGGATGCCCTCGGGGCTGACCAGCACGAAGGGCCGCAGATCGACGTGGCGCGGCGTCAGACCCGTCCGCGAAAAGATCGGCACCGTCGAGAGGCTCAGCGTCGGCTGCGCGATGTAATTTCCGGGCCGCGCCTTCAGCTTGCGGCGAAACGCGGCCAGGTCCTTGTTGGTCGCCGCGGGCCCCACCAGCATGCCGTAGCCGCCCGAGCCGTGCACCTCCTTGACCACCAGGTCGGCGAGATTGTCGAGCACATGGGCCAGCGCCTCGGGCTCCGAACAGCGCCAGGTCGGCACGTTGGGCAGAAGCGGCCGCTCGCCGGTGTAGAATTCGACGATCTCGGGCATGTAGGAATAGACCGCCTTGTCATCGGCGATGCCGGTGCCCGGCGCGTTGGCGATGGTGATGCCGCCCGCGCGATAGACATCCATGATCCCCGGAACGCCCAGCGCGCTCTCGGGATTGAAATTCAGCGGATCGAGAAACTCGTCATCGACCCGGCGATAGAGCACGTCGATGGGCGTGTAGCCGCGCGTCGTGCGCATCGCCACACGCCCGTCCACCACGCGCAGGTCGTGCCCCTCGACCAGTTCCACGCCCATCTGATCGGCGAGGAAGGCATGCTCGAAATAGGCGGAATTGAAGATCCCCGGTGTCAGCACCGCGACCACCGGATCGCCCCCCGCCGCAGGTGGCACGCACGCGGCCAGCGAGCGGCGCAGGTTGGCCGGGTAATTCTGCACCGGCTGCACGCGGTTGCGCGAGAACAGTTCCGGGAACATCTGCAGCATCGTCTCGCGGTTCTCGAGCATGTAGCTCACACCCGAGGGCGTGCGCGCATTGTCCTCCAGCACGTAGAATTCGCCCTCGCCTGTGCAGACAAGGTCGATGCCCACGATATGGGTATAGACCCCCCCCGGCGGGCGCACCCCGATCATGTGTGGCAGAAAGGCGTCGTTGCGCGCGATCATCTCCTGCGGGACGCGCCCCGCCTTCACGATCTCCTGACCGTGATAGATATCGTGCAGAAACGCGTTGATCGCCCGCACCCGCTGCTCGATCCCGCGCGACAGGCGGGCCCATTCCGCCCCCGAGATGATGCGCGGCACGATATCGAAGGGGATGAGCCGCTCCTCTGCCTCGGCTCGGCCATAGACGTTGAAGGTGATGCCGGTCAGGCGGAAAATCTCCTCCGCCTCGCGCTGCTTGGCGCGCAGCCGCTTCGGGTCTTCCTGCGCGAACCAGTCGTGAAAGCCGCGATAGGGCGCGCGCAGCACTTCCGACCGGCCCCACATCTCGTCGTAACATTCCGTCATGCCCGCGCCGCACCCCCATGACCCGCATCCGCCAGTCACTGTCGCACGGTTTCGCGCATCTGCCCAATATCGCGGCGCATCAACCCCCGGTCACGGCGCGGAATTCCCCCCGCGCTGCGGCCGGATGCCTCTTTTCCGGGCAATCTCCGCCCGGCGCGCCACCGCATCGGGCATCTTCCTGGCGAAAATACCCCGGGGGAGTCGCCCGGCAGGGCGACGGGGGCAGCGCCCCCCGCCCCTTCAGCGCAGGACGGCGCGCCCGGCATAGCGGGCGCACTCGCCCAGCATTTCCTCGATGCGAATGAGCTGGTTGTATTTCGCCAGCCGGTCCGACCGCGCAAGGCTGCCGGTCTTGATCTGCCCGCAATTGGTGGCCACGGCGAGATCGGCGATGGTGGCGTCCTCGGTCTCGCCCGAGCGGTGCGACATCACGTTGGTCATGCCCGCGCGATGCGCCATCTCCACCGCCTGCAGCGTCTCGGTCAGCGTGCCGATCTGGTTGACCTTGACCAGCATCGAATTGGCCGCGCCGCGCGCGATCCCCTCCGACAGCCGCGCGGGGTTGGTCACGAACAGGTCGTCGCCCACCAGCTGGACCTTGCCGCCGAGGGCATCGGTCAGCATCTTCCAGCCGTCCCAGTCATCCTCGGCCATGCCGTCCTCGATCGAGATGATCGGGTAATCGGCGCAGAGCGCCTGCAGATAGGCGACGTTCTCATCGCTGGTGAGGCTCGCCCCCTCGCCCGCCATCTCGTACCTGCCTTCCCTGTAATATTCGGTCGCGGCGCAATCGAGCGCGAAATACATGTCCTCGCCCGGCGCATAGCCCGCTTTCTCGATCGCGCGCAGGATGAAATCCAGCGCATCGCGCGTGCCCGACAGCGCGGGGGCAAAGCCGCCCTCGTCGCCCACGCCGGTGGCGAGCCCGGCGGCGTTCAGCTCCTTCTTGAGCGTGTGAAACACCTCGGCGCCCATGCGCACCGCCTCGCGGATCGATCCCGCGCTGACCGGCATGATCATGAATTCCTGGATGTCGATGGGGTTGTCGGCATGTTCGCCGCCATTGATGATGTTCATCATCGGCACCGGCAGCACCCGCGCCGAGGCCCCGCCCACGTAGCGATAGAGCGGAATGGCCGAGTAGTCGGCCCCCGCCTTCGCGCAGGCGAGCGAGACGCCGAGGATCGCGTTGGCTCCCAGACGGCCCTTGTTCGCGGTGCCGTCCAGCTCGATCATGGCCTCGTCGATGGCCACCTGCTCGGTCGCGTCCATGCCCAGCAGCGCCTCGGCGATCTCGCCATTCACGCTGGCGCAGGCCTCCAGCACGCCCTTGCCGCCATAGCGCGCGGCGTCGCCGTCGCGCTTTTCAACCGCCTCATGCGCGCCGGTCGAGGCCCCCGAGGGCACGGCGGCGCGGCCCATCGTGCCGTCCTCCAGCGTGACCTCGACCTCCACCGTCGGGTTGCCCCGGCTGTCGAGGATTTCGCGGGCGTGAATGTCGATGATGCTGCTCATGGCGTGCCTGTCCCGAATTTGACTGATACCTGCCCGCCCCATAGCAAGAAACCCCGCCAATGCAAACGCGGCAGGCGCGGACCTGCGCGACCGGAGCGGCTTCGCGCGCGGCTCAGTGCGGCGCGACCTTCGAGAACAGCTGGATCACCACGATCCCTGCGATGATCATCGCGGTGCCGATCATCGCCGGCGCGTCAAGCTTCTGGCCGAACACGACATACCCGATTGCCGCGATGAAGACGATGCCGAGCCCCGCCCAGATCGCGTAGACCACGCCCACCGGCATGTACTTGAGCGTGACCGACAGCAGGTAGAAGCTGATCCCGTAGGCCACCACGACAAAGACCGAAGGCCAGAGCCGGGTGAACTGCTGGCTCGCCTGCAGGGCGGTGGTGCCCGCCGTCTCGGCGAGAATCGCAAGCGCGAGAAGGAAATAGACCTGCAACATCGTGCCTCCGGAGCCGTGGGTGTGCCTGCACCCTCGTTACGCGAGCCCCCGCGCACGGTCCAGCCCGATCCGCCGCTTGCCAGCCACCGGCCCCCGCCCCATATTCGCAGCATGATCAAGTTCACGCCGATCCTTCTGGCGCTGCTCTACGCGCTGGCGATGTATCGCTTCTCGGTCTGGCGCACCACGCGCGAGCTCGACGCGAACTCCGCCGAACTGGCCGATCCCCGGCTCAGGGCGATGTGCGACCGGCTCGCAAGCGCGCTCGACCTGCCGCGCGTGCGCGTCCATATCTACGAGATCGACCCCGTGAACGGGCTCGCCGCGCCCGATGGCCGCATCTTCATCACCCGGGGCTTCTACCGCAAGTTCCAGACCGGCGAAGTCTCGGCCGAGGAAATGGCCAGCGTCATCGCCCACGAGCTCGGCCACGTGGCATTGGGCCACGCGCGGCGGCGGATGATCGACTTTTCGGGCCAGAACGCGCTGCGCACCGCGCTCGCCATGATCCTGTCGCGCTTTCTGCCCGGCATCGGCGTGTGGATCGCCAACGGCCTGACCACGCTTCTGGCAGCAAAGCTGTCGCGCGGTGACGAATACGAGGCCGACGAATACGCCGCCGCCCTTCTGACCAAGGCGGGGATCGGCACGGAGCCGCAGAAATCGCTCTTTCGCAAGCTCGAGGCGCTGACCTCGAGCATGGGCGGCGCGATGCCCGCCTGGCTGATGAGCCACCCCAAGACCGCCGACCGCATCGCCGCCATCGAAAAGCTCGAAGACCGCTGGCAGCGGGCGCTCACTTGACGCCGTCACGCGCCCGTCATCCTCGGGCTCGAACCGGGGATCTCTGTCCAGGAGATCCTCCGGTCGATCCGGAGGATGATACCACCCTCCGTTACCCCCCCGTTGCGCACGGCTCCGCACCATTGCACGCCCCCACCCTGCGCCGCTCCCCGCACGCCGTGCGGTTCCCGCGCCGAACCTGAAGCTTCGGCGCGGGTGCGTCCGCGCATTTTTTTGATCAAATTATGCTTGGCAAGCCCCCCCGCCCCGCGCTAGGGTCTGGCAAATCCCGATCAGGACCTTTCCGATGGACCTCTCACAGTTCCAGACCTTCCGCGTGGCCGCCTGCGATCTCAACGGCCGGATGCGCGGCAAGCGTCTGCCCGCAAGCTTTGCCGACAAGCTGGGCGACGGCAGCCTGCGCATGCCTCTAAGTGCCTTGAATCTCGATATTTTCGGCGCGGATATCGCGGGTTCGCCGCTGGTCTTCGACAGCGGCGACAAGGACGGGCGGCTGTTCGCCACCGAGCGCGGCGCGGTGCCCCTGCCCTGGCTCGAAGAGCCGCAGGCGCTGGTGCCGATGGTGATGCACCACGAGGACGGCACACCCTTCGCAGGCGATCCGCGCCACGCGCTGGCCGATGTGCTGGCCCGCTTCGCCGCCCGCGGGTGGGAGGTGTTCGCGGCCACCGAGCTTGAGTTCACGCTCGTGGACCCGTCCGGCAAGTCTTTGAAAACAGTACGCGACCCGCGTTCCGGTCGGCGGATGAAGGCCCCCGGCATCCTCTCGCTCGGGCAGATGGACGCCTTCGACGCCTTCCTCTCGGCGCTCTATACCGCAGGCACCGAGATGGGCATCCCGGTGGAATCGGCCATTTCCGAGGCCGGGATCGGGCAGTTCGAATTGACGCTGCACCACCAATCGGCGATGCGCGCCGCCGATGACACATGGCTTTTCAAGAACCTGATCAAGGGGTTGGCGCGGCGGCACGGCTATGTCGCCACCTTCATGGCCAAGCCCTTCGACGCGGACAGCGGCAACGGGATGCACATGCATTTCTCGGTGCTCGATGACGAGGGGCGCAACGTGTTCGACGACGGCACCCCGCGCGGCACCGACAGCTTGCGCAGCGCGGTGGCGGGCTGCCTTGCGGCGATGCCCGCCTCGACGCTGATTTTCGCGCCTCATGCCAACAGTTACGCCCGTCTCGTGCCCGGCGCGCACGCACCCACCGGCGCGGGATGGGGCTACGAGAACCGAACCGCGGCGCTGCGCATCCCCGGCGGTCCCAACGCCGCGCGCCGGATCGAACACCGGGTCGCGGGGGGCGATATCAACCCCTACCTCACCTTCGCCGCGATCCTCGGCGCGGCGATCACCGGCATCGACGATGCGATGACCCCCCCCGCCCCGATCACCGGCAACGCCTACGAGGCGGACCTGCCGCAGCTTGCCGCCGACTGGGGCACCGCGATCGACGCGTTCGAGGCCGACCCGCTGATCGCCCGCATCTTTCCCGCCGACCTGATCGCGAACCTGGTGATGACCAAGCGGCAGGAACACGATCACATCGACCGGATGGACCCAGAGGATCACTGGAAGGTCTATCTCGAAACGGTGTAGGGTCGGGAGAGACCCTGCACCAGAATTTGATCAAACCACGGATACCCACATGAAGATCGGCATCCTCAAAACCGGCCACGCCCCCGACATCGTGCTGGGCGAGCTGGGCGATTACGACGCCATGTTCGCGCGGCTGCTGGAGGGCCACGGATTCGAGTTCGAGCCTTACGACGTCGTCGATGAGGATTTCCCCGACGGGCCGAACGCGGCCGATGGCTGGCTCATCACCGGATCGCGGCACGGCGTCTACGAGGATCACCCCTGGCTGCCCCCGCTCGAGCAACTGATCCGCGACATCCGCGACGCGGGGCTGCCTCTGGTGGGGGTGTGCTTCGGCCACCAGGTGATCGCGCAGGCGCTGGGTGGCAAGGTCGTCAAGCACCCCGACGGCTGGCGCGTGGGTGCCACCCGCTACGAGATCGACGGCCGCCCCTACATGCTCAACGCCTGGCATCAGGACCAGGTGATCGCGGTCCCGGCGGGGGCCGAGGTGGCGGGCCGCGCCGAGGGTTGCGACGTCGCCGCGCTGCGCTACGGCGACCGGATATTCTCCGTCCAGCCGCATCCCGAGTTCGACGCCACGATGATGGACCGGCTGATCGAGCACCGCGCCGTCGGCGTGGTCCCCGACCCGCTGCGCGACCACGCCCGCGCCCTGCTCGACACCCCCACCGACAGCGCCGCCATGGCCGGCACCATCGCCGCGTTCTTCAAGAAAGGGGCCTCTCATGGCTGATCTGAGCCACCTCACCGCCTCGCTGCCCGAGGCGGCGCAGGCCTACCTGGAAAACCGCCGCCTCGACGAGGTGGAGTGCATCATCGCCGACCTGCCCGGCATCGCGCGCGGCAAGGCCGTGCCCGCCTCGAAATTCGCCCGGCAGGATTATTTCCACCTGCCCGATTCGATCTTCTACCAGACCATCACCGGCGATTGGGGCGAGGCCGCGGGCGAGGAAGGCTTCATCGAGCGCGACATGATCCTGCGCCCCGACATGTCCACCGCCACCGCCGCGCCGTGGACGGCGGACTGGACCATGCAGGTGATCCACGACGCCTTCGACCGCGAGGGCGCGCCGATCCCGTTCAGCCCGCGCAACGTGCTGCGGCGGGTGGTCGGGATGTATCGTGCCCGCGGCTGGAAACCGGTGGTCGCGCCCGAGATGGAATTCTTCCTGGTGGCGCGCAACCTCGACCCGGCCCATGAAATCAAGCCGATGATGGGCCGCTCGGGCCGCCCGGCGGCGGCGCGGCAGGCCTATTCGATGACCGCGGTGGACGAGTTCGGCCCCGTCATCGACGACATCTACGATTTCGCCGAGGCGCAGGGCTTCGAGATCGACACCATCATCCAGGAAGGGGGCGCCGGACAGGTCGAGATCAACTTCCGCCACGGCAACCCGCTGGCGCTGGCCGACCAGGTGTTCTTCTTCAAGCGCACCATCCGCGAGGCGGCGCTCAGGCAGAACTGCTTCGCCACCTTCATGGCCAAGCCGATGCAGCACGAGCCCGGCTCGGCGATGCACATCCACCAGTCGGTGCTGGAGGCCGCCTCGGGGCGTAACGTGTTCTCGGCCCAGGACGGCGCGGCGACCGAGCTGTTCCATGCCTTCCTCGCCGGGCAGCAGACCTACCTGCCGCAGGTCATTCCGATGATCGCGCCCTATGTGAACTCCTACCGCCGCTATGTCCCGCACGGGGCGGCGCCGATCAACCTGGAATGGGGCACCGACAACCGCACCACCGGGCTGCGGGTGCCGATCAGCGCCCCGAACGCGCGCCGGGTCGAGAACCGCGTCGTCGGCATGGACGCCAACCCCTACCTGGCGATCGCCGCGTCGCTGGCCTGCGGATACCTGGGCATGATCGAGGGGCTGATACCGCGACCGGCGCTGCAGGGCGTCGCCTACGAGCACGCCTACACGCTGCCCCGCAGCCTGCTGCAATCGGTCGAGGATTTCGAGGCCGCCGACAAGCTGGCCGAGGTGCTGGGCCCGCGATTCGCCCAGGTCTTCGCCGCGCTCAAGCGGCACGAGGCCGAAAGCTTCCTCGCCGTGATCAGCCCCTGGGAACGCGAACACCTGCTGCTGAACGTATGATCGACCTGCTGCGCGCGAACGAGCCTGACGGGGATTATCCCCGTACCTACTATCACGCCACCGCCACCGGAATGACCCCCTGCCCGCCGCTGCAGGGGGACCGCAGGGCGGATGTCTGCATCATCGGCGCCGGCTTCACCGGCTTGTCGGCGGCGCT
>CAJXKX010000003.1 GCA_913055965.1 uncultured Roseovarius sp. | reverse complement strand
CCGCCACCCGCGCCTGCCTCGATGCGATCACCGCACGCTACGGCCTCTGGCCGCCCGCGCCCTGAGCCGCCGCCAGCACCGCCCGCGCCGCGCGCTCCTCGATATCGGCATAGCCTGCGGCCTGCGCGCGCGCCCGCGCCAGCGCCCCGGCGCGCGCGGCGAAATCCGCCTCCGACATCTCCGCCACAGCGCGCTGCACATCCCCCAGCCCCGCGCAGAGCATCATCGCGCCAATGTCGAAATACCGCCCGATATCCGGCGCGCCCCAATAGATCGGCACCGCCCCGCAGAGCAGCGCATCCACCAGCTTCTCGCTGAAATAGCCCGGCTCGCGCACGTTCTCGATCACCACCGAATAGCGGTAGGGCGCCAGCCCCTCGGCCTTGTCGCGCAACGGGCGATAGCCCATCCCCATCACGTCCACCGCCGCCCCGCCCGCACGCGCCCACTCCACCACCGCGTGGCGCAGCCGGTGCCCCGGCTGCGACCGCTTGGCCGAGGCGATGAGCGAACACATCGCCCGCTTTTCACAAGACAGCTCGCGCCAATGCGGCACCCATGTGCCCCCCATCGGAAACGCCACCGCATTCGGCAGCGCCGCGATCAGTGCCGGATCGCCTGTCAGCACGCGAAAGAACCGCCGGTGGCTGAACATCTCCAGCAGGCGCATGTGATGGCCATGGATCGCGCGCGGCTCGCGGAACAGCAGCGACACTTGCGCGCGCGTGCCGAAACCGGGGCGCAGGTGCAGCGTATCGCGCGGCGGCACGATCAGGTGATCGTCGTGCCCCAGGTCGCCCAGCACGCCGCCCTCGATGCCCGCGGGCACCCCGAGCGGCCAGTCGAGCGATGCCAGCGGCAGGCGCGCAGGCCAGACGCCCAGCGCCCGCCCGTATGGCAGAATCGCAACCTTGGGGGATGTCACGCGCACTGTCCTTCCCGGCCCTTCGATGCCGCCTCATAGGCGCAAAGGGCCGGCCAAGGCAATCAGTGAACGGCGACCGGCTCCATGTCGTTCTGCCGCGCCAGGAAGTAGGCCAGCTTGCGATCCGCCACCAGCGCCAGCCGCTCGCCCTCGGTGCTGTGCACGGCATAGAGCGTCTCGCGCCCGGCGAGGCGCTCGCGCATGTCCTCGGGCAGGTCGTCCACCTTGACCGGGCGCACATAGACGATGGGCCGCCCGGCGCTCGTGTCCATTCCGGTATCGAGATCGTATTTCGTGTCCATGATCGCTTACCCCCTCGTGATCTTCACACGCTGCACCACCGGCTCGGGCTCGATGCGCCGCAGGTCCACATGCAGCAATCCGTTTTCCATGACCGCCTCGCCCACCTCGACCCCCTCGGCCAGAACGAAGGAGCGCTGGAACTGGCGCGCCGCGATGCCGCGATGCAGGAACACGCGCTCCGCGCCGCCATCCGCCTGCCTACCGCGAATGACCAGTTGCCGGTCCTCGACGGTGATCGACAGATCCTCCTCGCCAAAGCCCGCAACGGCCAGCGTGATGCGATAGGAATTGGGCGAGGTCTGCTCGATGTTGAAGGGCGGATAGCCCTCGTTGCCGGATTTGGCGCTGCGCTCCAGCAGCCGCTCGAGCTGCTCGAACCCCAGAAGATACGGGTGCGACCCCAGTGTAAGCTTTGTCATCGACACGTCCTTGGCTAAGCGACCGTCCAGTGCGCCGGGTCCCTCTTAGGCGGCCCGGCCACCGAAATATGGGAATGTCGCGCGCCCGGCGCAAGACCTTTGCGAAACGCCCCGGATCGGCTATCCTGAGCGCCCGTCACCCGAAAAGGACCCGCGCATCATGAACGCCTTCAGCGACCTTTCGATGAAAACCGACGAGGTTCTGCGCGTCGAACTGGCCGAGTTCCGCCGCGAACACGCCGATCTCGACGAGGCCATCCGCGCGCTGCAGGAACGCCCCACCGCCGACCAGCTCACGCTGCAGCGCCTCAAGAAGAAAAAGCTCTGGCTGCGCGACACGATCGCCCGCATCGAGGACCGGCTCTACCCCGACATCATCGCCTGAGCCGCCGCCGCACGGACCGCGCACGCGGCCCGGTTCAGAAATCCGCCCGCTCGAACCGCCAGTCGCGCCCCTCCGACAGCACCGACAGGCTGTCCACCGCGCAATCCCACTGCCCGCCCGCGAATCGCGGCATGTCGATCATCGGATCGCTCACCACCATGCCGTTGAACGCCACCGTGGCGCTCAGCCCGTCATGGCGCAGCGCCACGCCCATCGCGGTTTCGGTCAGATCGGTCATGTCGTAGGATTGCAACCCGTCGAGCCGCAGCCGCACCGGGAACGCACCCGCCTGCGTCCGTGCCATCCCCTCCATCACCCAGTCGTTCCAGGTCACGTCGACCTTGCGCGCCGCCGGGTCGATCCGCGCGATGTAATCGCCGTGGATCGTCTCGAGCGTGAAATCGGTGCCATTGTTCTGATGCCGCATCTGTTCGCGGATCGCCTGGAAGATGACGGTGTTGTCCAGGTACCAGTTGCCCGGCAGGCAGCCTTCGCCGGTGCTGTCCGTGGGATCGAGCGCGGCGGCACCGCCCGGCACCACCAGCGTCGCCGCGCCCAGCGCCAGCACCGCCACCCCGCGGCGCGCCGCCGCCCGCATCGCCATCCATGTCGGAAATCTCATGATCCACCCCTCCTGATCGTTACCGGGCCTCACCGGGCCCGTTCACAGGCTACCCGGCGGGCCGCCCGCCTGTCACCTGTTTTGAAACGCGCGCATTGCGCATGGGGGGCCAATCGGTATAGTGCGCGATCCGAAACAGGGGGCAGGCATGACAGGCGTGACAATCGGCATCATCATGGGCAGCCAGTCCGACTGGCCCACCATGCGCGAGGCGGCGCAGATCCTGGACGAGCTTGGCGTGGCCTACGAGACGCGCATCGTCTCGGCCCACCGCACGCCCGACCGGCTCTGGGACTATGGCCGCGACGCGGCCGCGCGCGGGCTCCGCGCGATCATCGCGGGCGCGGGCGGCGCGGCGCACCTGCCCGGCATGATGGCCTCCAAGACCCGCGTGCCGGTCATCGGCGTGCCGATCCAGACCCGCGCGCTCTCGGGCGTCGACAGCCTCTATTCCATCGTGCAGATGCCGCGCGGCTTTCCGGTCGCGACTATGGCCATCGGCGCGGCGGGGGCCGCGAATGCCGGGCTGATGGCGGCGGCGATCCTCGCCAACCAGGACGCGGCACTCGCGCGGCGCCTCGACGACTGGCGCGCCGCGCTTTCCGCCTCGATCCCCGAGGAGCCAAGCGATGACGGCTGACCCCCTCGCCCAAGGCGCCACCATCGGCATTCTCGGCGGCGGCCAGCTTGGCCGGATGCTGTCGGTCGCGGCCGCGCGCCTGGGCTACAAGACCTGCATCTTCGAACCCGCGGGCGATTGCCCGGCCAGCCACGTCGCCAATTACCATTTCAAGGCGGATTACGAGGACGAGGACGCGCTGCGCGCCTTCGCCGCCGCGGCGGATGTCATCACCTACGAATTCGAGAACATCCCCGCCGCCGCGCTCGACCTGCTGGGCACCCTCGCCCCGGTCCGCCCCGGCCGCCGCGCCCTCAAGGTCAGCCAGGACCGGCTGGTCGAAAAGGCGGCGCTCGCCGACATGGGCCTCGCCACCGCGCCCTTTGCCGCCATCGACGATGCCGAGGATCTCGCCGAGGCGCTGGCCGAGATCGGCACGCCCGGCATCCTCAAGACCCGCCGCTTCGGCTATGACGGCAAGGGGCAGGTGCGCATCGACAGCCCCGACGCGGCGCTGGCCGCGCTCGACGCGATGGAGGGCGCACCCGCCATCTACGAGGGCTTCGTCGCCTTTTCCCGCGAGGTATCGGTGATCGCCGCGCGCGGGCTGTCGGGCGAGGTGGCCTGCTTCGACCCCGGCGAGAACCTGCACGAGGGCGGCATCCTGCGCCGCACCACCGTGCCCGCGCGGCTGTCGGCGGCGCAGCGCGCCGACGCGGCGCTGCTCGCGGGCCGCATCCTCAACGCGCTCGACTACGTGGGCGTGATGGGGGTGGAACTGTTCGTCACCGAGCGCGCGCTGATCGTCAACGAGATCGCGCCGCGCGTGCACAATTCCGGCCACTGGACACAGGCGGGCTGCGCCGTCGACCAGTTCGAGCAGCATATTCGCGCGGTGGCCGGGCTGCCGCTCGGCGATGGCAGCCGCCATGCCGATGTCGAGATGGAGAACCTGATCGGCGACGATATCGACCGGCTGCCCGCGCTGCTGCGCGCCCCGCGCGCGAGCCTGCATCTCTACGGCAAGGCCGAGGCCCGCCCGGGGCGCAAGATGGGCCATGTCAACCGCGTCACCGGCAGCGTGGGGTGACGGCACGCCGCTTCCGGGCGGCAATGGCCGGGAGGGGATGTTCAGGCCCTGATCCCAATGCGCGGAATCGAGGTACCGCAGGCACCGCCGCGCGAGCGGTCATGCCGAAGGCATGCCTCCGGCGTGACCCGCCCCGACGGGCGCTGCGCGGCTCCTCAAACGTCGCGTTCACTGGCAGCAACAGACAAAGTCCCGACCCGCTTCGGTTCTATCCTCCGCCGGGCAACGAGAAACGCGCTCGCGGAAGGCGTCACATCCACCAGCGCGGGCGGTCGTGCCGCGCCAGCCAGCCGCCGACGCTGAAATGGTCGCGCCGCACCAGGAGCAGCAGCGCCACGAAGGCCGCCAGAACGGCGAGGTCGATGACCTGGTTGCGATTGACGGGAAATCCCCGGTCATTGACCGCGAACGGATCGAAAAACCCCTCCCAGCGGCGCGAGACGGTGAACAGGTGCATCACCAGCAGGCTGCCATAGCTGAGATACCGCAGCACCCCGAGCGCCACCAGCACGCAGAGCGCGATCTGCGCCCAGCCGCCCAGCATGACCTGTGACACGCTCACCTCGACCCCGTCGAAATGCCGCGCGAGGTTCTGGTATTGCTGCGGCGTGATGATCTTGTGCGCGGCCCACAGGAAGATGAACCACGCAAGCCCCAGCCGCAGGATCAGCAGCGCCGCGCCGTCCAGCCTGTCCTCAGCGCTCAGACCGATGCCGTTTGCCGATGCCATCTCGCCGGTCCCCGTTGCTGCCGCGTCGTCCGCACCCGCGCACGGGATCGTCCCGTGGCCTCCCGCCGAACCCGCCTGCGTCCGATCCGGACGCCGAGGTCTCGGGGTGGCCGCGCAGGGCAGCCCGTGCGCGTGCGTCCCGTTCTGGCTACCGGCACGGACAGGACGGTGCAAATCACAGCTTGGTCAGGGATGTGTCACACAGACCGCGGCGCGATGCCTCGCCCGTCCCGCATGGCGATCACGCCCTCCGCGCCTGTCTCCTTTTCCGCTCGCCTCCTTCCCCGGCGGTGCCCGCGAGTCGCCGCGCCATGCCGCGACGATGACCGGAAAACCTTTCGATCCGGTTGACGCCGCGGGTCCGATCCGCCGCGAACCGACAGGTTCCGGATGCCCGCGCCATACCAGATTGCAGCGCGCATAAGTCCAGCCTATCCTGTCGCCATGGCGATCCCGGTCGAGACCTTTTTCCTGTCCCCCGATGCCGAGGGCACGCTGCAGGCGCAGATCCGGCAGATGATCGCGCAGGGCATCCTGTCGGGGCGGTTCCGCAAGGGGGAAAAGCTGCCCTCCTCGCGCCGGCTTGCCACCCATCTGGGCGTGAGCCGCATCACCGTGACCCTCGCGCTGACCGAGTTGCAGGCCAGCGATTATCTCGAGAGCCGCGACAGGTCCGGCTATTATGTCTCTGAAAACGCTCCCGAACCTCCCGCCTTCGCCGATCCCGCCCCGCGCGCCGAGACGGTCGATTGGCCGCGCGCGCTGGGGCGGCGCTACAGCGACGGCGACACGCCCGAAAAGCCGCTCGACTGGGCGCGCTACCCCTACCCGTTCATCTATGGCCAGACCGACCCGCAGCTGTTCGACCATGCCAACTGGCGGCAATGCGCGCTGCGGGCGCTGGGCGCGCGGGATTTTCACGCGCTGAGCGCCGATCACTACGACCGCGACGATCCGAAGCTGGTGGAATTCATCGCCCGCCACATCCTGCCCCGGCGCGGCATTCTCGCTCAACCCTCTGAAATTCTTATAACAATGGGCGCGCAGAACGCGCTTTGGCTGGCCGCGCAGGTGCTCCTGACGCAGCGGCGCACCGCGGTGATCGAGAACCCGTGCTACCACGCGCTGCGCGACATTCTCATGCAGTCGCGCTGTCACCTGCACCCGGTCGCGGTGGATCGCGACGGACTGCCGCCCGAGGCGCTGCCGCGCCATGCCGACGTGATCTTCACCACGCCAAGCCACCAGGCGCCGACCAATGCCACCATGCCGCTCGACCGCCGCCGCGCCCTGCTTGCCTGCGCCGCCAGGCGCGAGGCGCTGATCGTCGAGGATGATTACGAGTTCGAGATGGCCTTTCTCCGCCCGCCCCTGCCGGCGCTCAAGTCGCTCGATACCGAGGGGCGGGTGATCTATGTGGGGTCGTTCTCCAAGTCGGTCTTTCCCGGGCTGCGCCTCGGCTATCTCGTTGGATCGAAACCGTTTATCAGAGAGGCGCGGGCGCTGCGCGCCTCGGTGCTGCGTCACCCGCCGGGGCTGATGCAGCGCACCGCCGCGTATTTCCTCAGCCTCGGCCATTATGACAGCCTGGTCCGCCGCATGGCCCGCGTTTTCGCGGCGCGGCGCGAGGTGATGGAGGCGGCGCTCGCCGCGCATGGGCTCGACGTGGCCGGGCGCGGTGCATTCGGCGGCTCGTCGATCTGGATGCAGGCGCCGGAGCGCACCGACACCGCCGCGCTCGACATGGCGCTGCGCGCCCGCGGCGTGCTGATCGAGCCGGGCGCGCCGTTCTTTCACGGCCCCGACCGGCCGCGCAATTTCTACCGGCTGGCCTATTCCTCGATCCCGTCCGAGCGTATCGCCGAGGGCATCGCCCGGCTGGCGGGCGAATTGGCCAACCGGCCCGGTTCGGGCACGACGCACGGCGCAGCTGATTTATCCCATTGAGTTCAACAGATTGATCGAAACATGGCCATGCAGGCGCGGATATGTCTGGAATGTATCGCCTATTATTGATACTGCTATTCTCAATAATCAATGCCTCTGGCCTTATCTGACTTGCCATTCTGGCCCTAGTCCCGACAGTCCCGCCCGGCTAGGGTCCGCGACAGCAGACAAGCAAGCGCACTCCGCGCGCCCCAGACCCAAGGAGCCACCGCAATGAAGATGACCACCGAAGAAGCCTTCGTGAAGACGCTGCAGCGTCATGGAATCAAGCACGCCTTCGGCATTATCGGATCGGCCATGATGCCCATCTCCGACCTCTTCCCCAAGGCCGGGATCACCTTCTGGGATTGCGCCCACGAGGGCAGCGCCGGGATGATGGCAGACGGCTATACCCGCGCCTGCGGCGAGATGTCGATGATGATCGCCCAGAACGGCCCCGGCATCACCAATTTCGTGACCGCCGTGAAAACCGCCTACTGGAATCACACGCCCCTCCTGCTCGTCACCCCACAGGCGGCCAACAAGACCATCGGTCAGGGCGGCTTCCAGGAGGTCGAGCAGATGAAGCTGTTCGAGGACATGGTCGCCTACCAGGAGGAGGTGCGCGACGCCTCGCGCGTGGTCGAGGTGCTCAACCGCGTGATCCTCAAGGCGAAACGCGCCTCCGCCCCGGCGCAGATCAACATGCCGCGCGATTTCTGGACGCAGGTGATCGACATCGACCTGCCCGAGGCGCTGGAATTCGAGCGCCCCTCCGGCGGCGAGACCGCCATCGCCGAGGCCGCCGCGCTGCTGAGCGAGGCGAAATTCCCCGTCATCCTCAACGGCGCGGGCGTGGTGCTGGCAGGCGGCATCGACGCCTCGCGGAAACTGGCCGAGCGGCTCGATGCGCCGGTCTGCGTGGGCTACCAGCACAACGACGCCTTCCCCGGCTCGCACCCGCTTTTCGCCGGGCCGCTGGGCTATAACGGCTCCAAGGCGGGGATGGAGCTCATCTCCAAAGCGGACGTGGTGCTCTGCCTCGGCACGCGCCTCAACCCGTTCTCGACACTGCCGGGCTATGGCATCGACTACTGGCCCAAGGAGGCGAGGATCATCCAGGTCGATCTCAACCCCGACCGCATCGGCCTGACCAAGAAGGTCACGGTGGGCATCGTCGGCGACGCGAAAAAGGTGGCCGCGGGCATCCTGTCGCGCCTCTCCGATACCGCCGGAGACACCGACCGCGATGCGCGCAAGGCCATGATCGCACAGACGAAATCCGCCTGGGCACAGCAGCTTTCCTCGATGGATCACGAAGAGGACGATCCCGGCACCACCTGGAACGAGCGCGCCCGCGCCGACAAGCCCGACTGGATGAGCCCGCGCATGGCCTGGCGCGCCATTCAGGCCGCGCTGCCCAAGGAGGCGATCATCTCCAGCGATATCGGCAACAACTGCGCCATCGGCAACGCCTACCCGTCCTTCGAGGAGGGGCGCAAATACCTGGCCCCCGGTCTCTTCGGGCCCTGCGGCTATGGCCTGCCCGCCATCGTCGGCGCCAAGATCGCCTGCCCCGACGTGCCCGTGGTGGGCTTTGCCGGCGACGGCGCGTTCGGCATCGCGGTCAACGAACTCACGGCCATCGGCCGCGAGGAGTGGCCCGCGATCACGCAGATCGTCTTCCGCAATTACCAGTGGGGCGCGGAAAAGCGCAACTCGACCCTGTGGTTCGACGACAATTTCGTCGGCACCGAGTTGGACGACAAGGTGAGCTATGCCGGGATCGCCAAGGCGTGCGGGCTCAAGGGCGTGCAGGTCAAGACGATGGATCAGCTGACCGACGCGCTCAACCAGGCGATCACCGACCAGATGGAGAACGGCACCACGACCCTGATCGAGGTGCTGCTCAACCAGGAACTGGGCGAGCCCTTCCGCCGCGACGCCATGAAAAAGCCGGTGGCCGTGGCCGGGATCGACCCCGCCGACATGCGCGCGCAGCAGGTCTGATCCGTCTTGTGGCTGTCACCCCGCGCGGACACAGTGCCGCGCGGGGTCGCATCGGGCCCCTGACACCGAGACAGGACCAGACATGACAGAGCCCTATCCGTTTCTCGCCACGACCCCGCCCGTCTGCCCGCCCTCGCTTCTGGCGCGGGCGCGCGCGCTGCCGAGACCGCGCGTCGCGCTGGTCAATGCCGGGGCCGAAAACGCGTTGCAGGGCATACGAGAGGCCGCGGGGGCGGGGCTCGCAGACCCGGTGCTGATCGGGGACATCGACAAGATCAAGGCGACGGCGGACGCGATCGGCTGGGACATCGCGGGGCTGCCGCTGGTGCACGCGCCCAAGGATGCCGCCGCAACCGAGGCCGCGCGGATGGCCCGCGCGGGCGAGGTCGGCGCGATCATGAAGGGGCAGATTCACACATCGGCCTTTCTCAAGGCACTGTTGCCCTCGGCGGCGGGGCTGCGCGCGCCCGGTGCGCGCTGCGGGCATGTCTTTCACATCACGATGCCCGGCTCGGACAGGCCGCTCCTGCTGACCGATGCCGCGCTCAACGTCGATCCCGACGTGGCGACGCGGCAGGCCTGCCTCACCCATGCGGTCATGCTCGCGATCAGGCTGGGCGTGGCGCGCCCCAAGGCCGCCATCCTCGCCCCGACCGAAGACCCGACCCCCTCGGTGCCCAACACGATGGAGGCGCGCGAGATCGCCGATTGGGCGGCGCGGGCGCTGCCTCAGGCGGTGGTGCAAGGGCCCATGGCGATGGACCTGATCCTGTCGCGCGCCGCGGCGGAGGCCAAGAATTTCGCATCCGAGGTCGCGGGCGATGCCGATATCGTGGTGACGCCCAACATCACCACCGGCAACGCGATCTTCAAGCTGATGTCCTTCGGCATGGGGTGTTGCTGCGCAGGCGTCGTTTTGGGGGCCAAGGTGCCCATCCTGCTCACCTCGCGGGCGCAGGGCGCCGCCGAGCGCACCGCGTCCATGGCGCTCGGCGTGATCGGAGCGGCGCCATGATCCTCGTGGTGAATGCCGGGTCTTCCTCGATCAAGATCGCCGTTTTCGACGACGGCTTGGGCGAGCGGCTGAGCGGCATCGCCGACGGCATCGGCGGCAGCGGGCGGCTCAGGATCGGCGACATGTCCGAAGCGCGGGAGTTCGCCGACCACGACAGCGCCCTCCGCGCCCTGCTTTCGGGCCTCGACCAGGCGGGCTATCCGCTCTCCCGGCTCCGCGCCGCCGCGCATCGGGTCGTGCATGGCGGCACCGAGATCACCGCGCCGGTGCGCATCACCCCCGAGGCCGTCGCCGCCATCGACCGCTGCGCGGCGCTTGCGCCGCTGCACAACCCGCACAACCTCGCCGCCATCGAGACGCTGACGCGCCTCGCCCCCGATCTGCCGCAGACCGCGAGCTTCGACACCGCCTTTCACGCCACCAATCCCGAGGTGGCGCTGCGCTATGCGCTGCCGCCGGAGGCCGAGGCGCGCGGCATCCGGCGCTACGGCTTTCACGGCACCTCCTACGCCTCGGTGGTGCGCACCCTGCCGGGGATCGCCGGCACCCCCCTGCCCGCGCGCCTGCTGGCCTTTCACCTGGGCAACGGGGCCTCAATCTGCGCCATCCGCGACGGCCGGTCGGTGGCCACCACGATGGGCTATTCGCCGCTGGGCGGGCTGACCATGGGCACCCGCACGGGCGAGATCGACGGCAACGCCGTGCTGCGGCTGGCCGAAGAGAACGGAATTGCGGCCACGCATGAACTGCTCAACAAGAAGAGTGGCCTGCGCGGCCTGTCTGGCGGGATGTCGGACATGCGCGCCTTGCAGGAGGCCGGCAGCCCGGAGGCCCGCTTCGCCATCGACCATTTCTGCTACTGGGCCGTGCGCCATGGCGGATCGCTCGTCGCGGCGATGGAGGGGCTCGACGCCGTGGCGTTCACTGGCGGCATCGGCGAGAACGCGGCCCCGATCCGGGGGCGAATCATGGCCGGGTTCGGCTGGCTCGGGCTCGAGGCCGACGGGGAAGCCAACGCGGGCGGCGGGCCGCGCCTGCATGCCGCGGACTCGGCCATCGCCGCCTGGATCGTCCCGGCGCAGGAAGAACGCATGATCGCCGCCGACGCGCTGTCGCTGCTCGGACCGCCCGCGCCATGAGACCGGAACGCTGTGCCAGACCATTCGAAAAGAGCGAAACGGATGTTCACGGAACGCGAAGATTGCAGAATACGGGTCGCGCAGGCCCGCAGCCTGGCCTAGTTTCAGGCAAAGGGAGGACAGGCAGCCAATGACAAAGCAACCCCGCATCGACACCTCGCCCCATGTCTCGGACGAGGTGCGCCGCACCACCTGCTACATGTGCGCCTGCCGCTGCGGCATCAACGTGCACATGAAGGGCGGCAAGGTCGCCTATATCGAGGGCAACCGCGACCACCCGGTGAACCAGGGCGTGCTCTGCGCCAAGGGCTCGGCGGGGATCATGCAGGTCAATGCGCCGTCGCGGCTGCGCGCGCCGATGAAGCGCGTGGGCCCGCGCGGCTCGGGCGAGTTCGAGGAAATCAGCTGGGATGAGGCGTTGCAGATCGCCTGCGACTGGCTGGAGCCGATCCGCAAGACCGACCCGTCGAAACTCGCCTTCTTCACCGGGCGCGATCAATCCCAGAGCTTCACCGGCTACTGGGCGCAGAATTTCGGCACGCCGAATTTCGCCGCGCATGGCGGCTTCTGCTCGGTCAACATGGCCGCGGGCGGCATCTACACGATGGGCGGCGCGTTCTGGGAGTTCGGTCAGCCGGATTGGGACCACACAAAGCTTTTCATGCTGTTCGGCGTGGCCGAGGACCATGACAGCAACCCGATCAAGATGGGCATCGGCAAGATCAAGGCGCGGGGCGCGCGGGTGATCGGGGTCAACCCGATCCGCACCGGATATAACGCCGTGGCCGATGACTGGGTGGGTATCACACCGGGCACCGACGGGCTCTTCATCCTGTCGCTGATTCATGAGCTGATGCGCGCGGGAAAAATCGACCTCGACTACCTCGCCCGCTACACCAACGCGCCCGTTCTGGTGAACGCAGACACCAACTCGCCCGAGCACGGCCTTTTCCTGCGCGATGCGGATGGCAAGCCGCTGGTCAAGGACCGCAAGACCGGCAAGCTGATGGCCTTCGACACCCCCGGCGTGCGCCCCGACCTCTCGGCCACGCACGAGGCGGATGGCATCACGCACCGCCCGGTCATGCACCTGATGGCGGAGCGCTACCTCGACCCGCAATACGCCCCCGAGGCGGTGGCCGAGCGCTGCGGTATTACCCCCGACAAGATCCGCCGCATCGCCGCCGAGATCGCCCGCGTGGCCTTTGACGAGGCGTTCACCCTCGACCATGAATGGACGGATTTCCGCGGCGAGACGCACAAGACCATGACGGGCCGCCCCGTCAGTTTCCACGCCATGCGCGGAATCTCCGCCCATTCCAACGGCTTCCAGACCGCCCGCGCGCTGCACGTGCTGCAAATCCTGCTCGGCACGGTCGAGGTGCCCGGCGGCTTCCGATTCAAGCCGCCCTACCCCAAGCCCGTCAACGCCCACCCCACGCCGCATTGCAAATACGCGCCCGGCCAGCCGCTCGACGGCCCGCATCTGGGCTTTGTCCGTGGCCCCGAAGACCTTGCGCTCAAGCCCGACGGCAGCCCCGCCCGCATCGACAAGGCGTTCACATGGGAAAACCCGATGTCGGCGCATGGGCTGATGCACATGGTCATCTCCAACGCCCATGCGGGCGATCCCTACAAGATCGACACGCTCTTCATGTACATGGCCAACATGTCGTGGAATTCCTCGATGAACACGCGCGGCGTGATGGAGATGCTGACCGACACCGATGAGAATGGCGAGTACGTCATTCCCCGCATCATCTACTCGGATGCCTACAGTTCCGAAATGGTCGCCTATGCCGACCTGATCCTGCCCGACACCACCTATCTGGAGCGGCACGACTGCATCTCGCTGCTCGACCGTCCGATCTGCGAGGCGGACGCGGCGGCGGACGCGATCCGCTGGCCGGTGATCGCGCCCGACCGAGACGTGCGCGGCTTCCAGACGGTGCTGGTGCAACTGGCCAACAAGCTGAAACTGCCCGGCTTCACCGCCGAGGACGGCACGCCGCGCTACCAGGATTACGCCGATTACATGGTCAACCACGAGCGCAAGCCGGGCATCGGCCCGCTCGCGGGCTTTCGCGGCAATGGCGAGGATGTGGGCCGCGGCGCGCCCAACCCGGCGCAGATCGACCGCTATATCGAGAACGGCGGCTTCTTCGTCAGCCACATTCCCGAGGGCGCGAACTACTACAAGCCATGGAACATGGCCTATCAGGACTGGGCCGTCGGCATGGGCATCTTCGACACGCCCCAGCCCTATATTTTTGATCTCTACGCCGAGCCGATGCGCAAGTTCCAACTCGCCGCCGAAGGCCATGGCGACCGCCAGCCCCCCGACCACCTGCGCGACCGGATCAAGGCCACGATGGACCCGCTGCCGATCTGGTATCCGCCCTTCGAGGACGCGCATGTCGATACCGAGGAATTCCCGGTGCACGCCCTGACGCAGCGCCCGATGGCGATGTATCACAGCTGGGGCACGCAAAACGCCTGGCTGCGCCAGATTCACGGTCACAACCCGCTCTACCTGCCGACGAAACTCTGGGAAAAGCACGACTTTTCCGAAGGCGACTGGGCGCGCGTCACCTCGGCGCATGGCGAGATCACCGTGCCGGTGGCCCACATGGCCGCGCTCAATGAAAACACGGTGTGGACATGGAACGCCATCGGCAAGCGCAAGGGGGCCTGGGCGCTCTCCGAGGACGCGCCCGAGGCCACGCGCGGCTTCCTGCTCAACCACCTCATCCACGAGCTTCTGCCGCCCAGGGGCGACGGGCTCAGATGGTCGAATTCCGATCCCGTCACCGGGCAGGCGGCCTGGTTCGATCTGCGGGTGAAGATCGAGAAGGCCGCAGCCCCCGCAGAGGCGCAACCGGCCTTCGCGCCGATCAAGTCGCCGGTCGGGAAAGGCCCCGATCACCTCGAATGGAAGGTCGGGAAATGAGCGGCAAGGCCCTGACATTGCTCGCCATTCTCGCCTTCGTCGCGTTCGGCATAGGCTCGTTCATCTGGTTCATCGCCACATGGGACAAGACCCGCGAAGAGCCGGTAAGCGCAAGACCCCAAATCATTGAGGAGCGCCCCGCATGACCACGCTTCCCGCATCCACCAACCGCAAGATGGGCCTCGTGATCGACCTCGACACCTGCGTCGGCTGTCACGCCTGCGTCGTGTCCTGCAAGGGCTGGAACACCGAGAATTACGGCGCGCCGCTCAGCGATCAGGACCCTTACGGCGCCGACCCCACCGGCACCTTCCTCAACCGCGTCCACAGCTACGAGGTGCAGCCGCTGGCCACATCCGCCATGCCGCACCCCGCCGCGCAACTCGTGCATTTCCCCAAATCCTGCCTGCATTGCGAGGATGCGCCCTGCGTCACCGTCTGCCCCACGGGCGCGAGCTACAAGCGCGTCGAGGACGGGATCGTCCTCGTCAACGAGACCGACTGCATCGGCTGCGGGCTCTGTGCCTGGGCCTGCCCCTACGGCGCGCGCGAAATGGACGCCGCCGAGGGCGTGATGAAGAAATGCACCCTCTGCGTCGACCGCATCTACAACGACAACCTGCCCGAGGAAGACCGCGTGCCCGCCTGCGTGCGCACCTGTCCCGCCGGGGCCCGGCATTTCGGCGATCTCGGCGACCCCGACAGCGACGTGAGCCGGCTCGTGGCGGACCGTGGCGGGATGGACCTCATGCCCGAACAGGGCACAAAGCCGGTCAACAAGTACCTGCCGCCGCGCCCGCGCGACACGCTCGACGAGGTCGATATCCTCGCCCCCCTGCTCGCCCCCGTCGCCGAAGAGCCCAAGGGATTCCTGGGCTGGCTCGACCGCACGCTGGAAAGGCTCTGACATGCATCCCGCCCCCTCCGTCATCGCGTTCACCACCCTCTCGGGCGCGGGCTTCGGCCTGCTGTTCTGGCTCGGTCTCGGCCTGCCGGACGTCACCGGCTGGGTGGCCTTCGCCTTCTTCGCCGTGGCCTATGCGCTCGCCGCGGGCGGGCTCATGGCCTCGACCTTCCATCTCGGCCACCCCGAGCGTGCATGGAAGGCGTTCAGCCAGTGGCGCTCCAGCTGGCTCAGCCGCGAAGGCGTGGCCTCGGTCGCGGCGCTTGTCGTCATGGGGGTCTACGGCGCGGGGCTGGTCTTATTCGACACGCGGCTCGCGCTGCTGGGCGGGGCGGGGGCAGCGCTGGCGCTGGCCACGGTCTTCACCACCTCGATGATCTATGCGCAGCTGCGCAGCGTGCCGCGCTGGCAGACGCCGCTGACCCCGGCGCTGTTCCTCGCCCTGTCGCTCGCGGGCGGCGCGCTCCTCGCCGGACAGATCACCACCGCGATGGCGCTGTTGCTGGTGGCGGGGCTGCTGCAGGGGATGTGGTGGAAACGCGGCGACGGCGCGTTCGCCGCCAGCGGCACCGACATGGCCACGGCCACCGGGCTGGGCGGGATCGGACAGGTGCGCGCCTTCGCCCCGCCCCATACCGGCGGCAATTACCTGCTGCGCGAATTCGTCTTCGTGGTCGGGCGCAAGCACGCCGCCAAGCTGCGGATCATCGCGCTCGCGCTCGGCTTCGCCCTGCCGCTTGTGCTGCTGGCACTGCCCTTCAGCCACGCCGCGGCGGCGCTCGCCGCGCTAAGCCACCTTGCCGGTATCGCCGTGTCGCGCTGGCTGTTCTTCGCCGAGGCCGAGCACGTGGTCGGGCTCTACTACGGGGCGCGCTGAGAGCGGGGAACCGTCACGGGGATGCCGGGTTCGGGCCTGGAGCGGTCGTTGATCGTCTGGCGATGAGCCGCGCGAGCGCCCGACCGCGGGTGGGCGCTACACCGGCTGTGCTGCGCGCTTTATGGCGCCAAGTACTTCAACGATTGCAAGGGTTTGCACCGTTGCAAAAGCGCCCGCCCGGGGGGCGGTCGGGCGCTCGCGCGGCGGTGCCTGCGGCACCTTGATTCCGCGCGGGGGAGGCAGGCGAATGGCAACTCAAGGCCAACATCGCCCGAACCTGTCACGCGACACCTTCCGTCGGGTGCCGCGCAGCGCATGTTCACTCCGCCGCCTCGCGCCACTCGCCCCCCTCGGGCTGGCCGCGCCGCTCCCAGAACCGGTTCCAGCGTACGCGGATCGCCCACCAGGCCGCCGCCAGCAGCGTCAGCACCACGATGTTGAACCACGGCACGATCCGCGCCTCGGGCCCTTCGACCGCCCAGAGCGAGATCGCGTTGGGATAGATCGACAGGAACTCGTTGCGCCACCCGTAATGCCGGATCGCCACCCATTGCGCGGCCTCCGCCGACTTCTTGGACAAATGATCCGACGCCTCCGCCTGCAGGTTCGCCGTGTCGAACTTGAAATAGGGCGGCCAGCCCCAGCCGGTATCCTCGTTGCGATAGATCATCGGGTCGTCATCGGTGAGGAACGTCTGGATGAAGAACACGTCGCGCTCGGTCGCGTTGACGTTCTCGCCGGTCGCGGCATTGGACCAGAACAGCGCATTCTCGCCCGGGTTGACCCGCTTTTCATAGGTGTCGGTGATCCGCGCGATATCGTGCTGCGGCAGGGTGTAGTGCAGAAAGGCCAGCACCGCGATCCAGAAGATCGCCCTCAGGCCCCATTTGACATAGACCATCGCACGGGCCTCCTCAGTTGAAATTCGTGATCCAGACGATCAGCCCCACCGCCGTCACCGGCAGGACAAAGACCAGCCACAACAGCCTGCGCCGCAACGAGCGTGCGTATTGCGCCATCCCCTCCGCGACATAGGCCTCGCGGTTGCCGGGGCGGCCCGCAGCCTCCCAGTCGCGCTCCATCCGCTCGCGATGAGCGGCGCGAAAATACCACGACAGGCCCAGATAGACCACGCCGAGGGCGATGCCCCCGAAGATCAGCAGGCGCAGCAGCGCGATCATCCCTCTCCTCCGCCGTCAGTCTTGCAATGCACACCCCGTGACGTAAACTCGACACGTCGTGTCGGCAAGTTTCCGGCATCCGACACCCTTTTGCATGTATTACGGAGCGATCGCAAATGACACGTTTTTCGCTGGCCGCCGCGGCCGTCATCGCCGGTTTCGGCCTTCCGGCCAGTGCCGACGAGATTTCGGACACGCTGCAAAGCGCCCTCGACGCCTACGAGGAGGGCGACGCGGCCTATGCGCTCGAGGAACTCGACTATGCACGCCAGCTTCTGCTGGCGCTCAAGACCGACGCGCTTGCGGGTTTCCTGCCCGACGCGCCCGACGGCTGGACCCGCGAGGTCAATACCGAGATGAACGCGGGCCTTGCCATGATGGGCGGCGGCACCGGGGCCGAGGCCACCTACCAGGGCGAGGGCAAATCCATCACCCTGCAGATCATGGCCGACAACCCGATGGTCGGCGCGCTCGGCGGCATGATCGCCAACGCCGCGATGTACGGTGCGAAGGTCGAGCGCGTGGGGCGCGAGAAATTCATGGTCCAGGACGGCGAGGTGACCGGGCTCGTGGCCAACCGGTTCCTCGTCAAGGCCAGCGGCGCGGACCCCGAGGCGATGCTCGCGCTTGTCGGCGAGATCGATTTCCGGGGGCTCAAGTCCTTCGATCAATAGCGCGGCGGCCGCGCCGGCGCGCCCCTTCAGCAAAGGAGAAAGACCCATGTGCGACGCCTGTATCATCGACGCGGTCAAGCAAAGGATGCTGTCGCGGCGCGGCTTCTTCACGGCGGCGGCCACGGCGGGGGCGGGGGCGGCGCTCGCCCCCCTCGGTGCCCCCGCGGCGCTGGCCCACGGTCATGGCGCGGTCGAGGACCTGACCCATGCCTACGATTCCGGTTTCCCGACCTATTTCGGCGCGCCCGGCATCTCGACCGAGCAGAATTTCAATTTCGCCGATCATGGCTTCAACCTGATGACCCTCACCGTCAACGAACACACCGGCACCCATATCGACGCGCCGCTGCATTTCTCAGCCGACGGCGCGTCGGTGGACGAGATCCCCGTGGGCGATCTCGTGGCCCCGCTCTGCGTGGTCGACATCGCCGCGCGCGCGGCCGAGGATGCCGATACGCTCCTCACCCCCGACGACCTCAAGGCCTGGATTTCGACCAATGGCGACATCCCCGACGGGGCCTGCGTGGCGCTTTACTCTGGCTGGGCGGCCAAGGTGGGCAGCGACGCGTTCCGGGGCTTCGACGGCGAGGCACAGCACTACCCCGGCTTTCATGTCGAGGCCGCGCAGATGCTGATCGAGGAGACCGGCGCGCGCTCCATCGCGTCGGACACGCTGTCGCTCGATCACGGGCCGTCGGCGGATTTCGCCACGCATTACGCCTGGCTGCCCACCGGCCGCTTCGGGATCGAGTGCCTCGCGGGTCTCGACCGGGTGCCTGCGGCGGGGGCCACCATCGTCATCGGCGCGCCCAAGCATCGCGGCGGCACCGGCGGCCCGGCGCGGATCTTCGCTCTGGTCTGAGGCGGGACGGCAGCGGCGCAGATCCTGGCCTGAAGCTGCCATTCGCCATCTGACCCCCGCGCGGAATCAAGGTGCCGCAGGCACCGCCGCGCGAGCGCCCGACCGCCCGGACGGGCGGGCGCTTTTGCAACCTCGCAAACCCGCATTATCGTT
>CAJXKX010000002.1 GCA_913055965.1 uncultured Roseovarius sp. | reverse complement strand
GCCCGCACATGGGAATTTCTCGCCCGCCGCATCGAGGACGTGATGCAGTTCGAAAAGGTCAAGGCGAAGGCGCGCGAGAACCGGCTTGTCTCGGGTCTGATGGCGGGGCCGCTGGCCGTGCTCGGTCGTGTCAGGGCCCCCGCCGCGCGACAGCAGGCGGGAATGCCGGGACGGTGGCGCACGCCGAATTGAGGAAAGGCAGACCATGACAGAGACGATGACGGCGGTGGAAATCGCCGAGGCGGGCGGCCCGGACGTGCTGCGCGCCACCACCCGACCGGTGCCGGCGCCGCAGGCAGGCGAGGTGCTCGTCCGCCTCGCCTGGGCAGGCGTGAACCGGCCCGACGCGCTGCAGCGCGCGGGGCTCTACGCGCCGCCGCCCGGCGCATCCGACCTGCCGGGGCTGGAGGGCGCGGGCGAGATCGTGGCGCTCGGCGCGGGCGTGAACGACTGGCAGCTAGGCGACCGCGTCTGCGCGCTGTTGCCCGGCGGCGGCTATGCGCAATACGTCACCACCCCGGCGGCGCATTGCCTGCCCGTGCCCGCCGGCATGGACCTGCGCGAGGCCGCCTGCCTGCCCGAGACCTTCTTTACCGTCTGGTCCAACGTGTTCGGGCGCGGGGCCCTCAGGGGCGGCGAGCGCTTTCTCGTGCATGGCGGCTCTTCGGGGATCGGCACCACCGCGATCCAGCTAGCCCACGCGTTCGGCGCGCGGGTCTTCGCCACCGCCGGATCGGCGGAGAAATGCGCGGTCTGCGAACGGCTGGGGGCCGAGCGCGCGATCAATTACCGTGAGGAGGATTTCGTCGAGGTGCTGCGCGCCGAGGGCGGCGCCGACCTGATCCTCGACATGGTGGGCGGCGACTACCTACCGCGCAACGTCAAGGCGCTCGCCGATGACGGTCGGCTGGTGCAGATCGCCTTTCTGCAGGGGCCGAAGGTCGAACTCAACTTCGCGCAGGTGATGATGCGCCGCCTGACCATCACCGGCAGCACCCTGCGCCCGCAGAGCGACCTGGCCAAGGTCCGCATCGCCGAGGGGCTGCGCGCCCATGTCTGGCCGCTGATCGAGGCCGGGCGCGTAACGCCGGTGATGGATTCCGAGTTCCCGCTGGCCGAGGCATCGGCGGCCCATGCGCGGATGGAATCGAGCGCGCATATCGGCAAGATCGTTCTCCGGGTCGCCTGAGTTGGGCGCGGTGCCGCTGGCGATCCTCGCGCTCGCGGCGCTGAGCCTCGGGATGAGCGCGCTGGCGATCCGGCGCGACCGTCCGCTCTGCTGGCGCTTCGCGCCGCCCGCGCCCCCGCCCGCGACGGGCACGGGGCGCTTTCGCACCGTGCTCGACCATCGCCCCGAAACCGGGCAGGCCCACGCCCCCGCCATCGTGCCGCACAAGGACGGGTTCGCGGTGCTCTGGTTCCAGGGGTCGGCCGAGGCACAGCCCGATGTCGATATCTGGGGTGCCGTGCTGCGGCGGCAGGGAGAGGCGTGGCACGCCTCCGGGCCCGCGCCGCATCTCACCCGGCCGGCGCTGGGCCGGGCCATGGAGCCGCGCCAGCTGGTGGTGACGTTGGGCAACGTGATCGCGCATGCAGGCCGGCCCGGTCACCTGCTGGCGACGGTGGTGTCGGTGGGCGGCTGGGCGATGGCCGCGATCGCCGACGTGGCGATGGGGCGCGACGGGCCGGTCCGCGCCCGCAAGCTGGACCTCTCGCCGATCCTGAACCGGTCATTCCTCGTGAAATCGCCGATGCTGGCCTACGAGGACGGCAGCCACGCCCTGCCCGCCTATTTCGAGATGGGGCCGACCTTCGGCGCGCTCGTCCGCCTCGACGCGGCGGGCCGCGTGCGCGACCGGCGCTGGATGCGCAGCGGACAGGCCAAGGTGATCCAGCCGATGATCGTGCCGCTCGATGCGCGGCGCGCGCTGGCCTTCCTGCGCGATTTCGACCGCAGCGGCAGCCTGTGGCTGAGCCGCAGCGAGGATGGCGGACAAAGCTGGAGCGCTCCGGAACGGACCGGTCGCCCCAACCCAAGCGCGCCGGTGGCGGCGCTGGCGCTGGGCTGCGGGCGAATCCTGATGGCGGCGAATGACGATGCCGCCGCGCCCGACGCGCTGGTGCTGTCGGTCTCGGAGGACGACGGCGCGCACTGGCGCGACATCCACCGGATCGCGGGCCCCGGCGCGCTGCGCTACCCGATGCTGGGCCGGGCGGGCGACGAGATCGTGCTGGTGCATTCCACCGGCGGCAAGCGCGGCATCGCCGCGCATGTCTTCGATGCCGCCTGGATCGCGGCGCGATGAGGGGCGCGGCGGAATGGGCCGGGCTGGCGCTGCTGCCGGGCTGGGCGGCCTTCGCGCTGAGCCTGCCATGGACGGGCCCGGCATATGCGAGCCTCTTCGGCGGCCTCGCGGTGGTGCTGGTGCTCGTCCTGCGTCACAGCCTCCCGGTAGCGGGCGCGATGGCGCTCCTGTCGCCGGTGGGCGCGATGCTGCCCGCGCTGGCGCTGCGCGACGTGGCGGCGGGCTGGGGGCTGCCGGTGATGCCGTTCGCCACGGTCGAGATACTGGCATTCCTCGCCGCCCATACCGCCTTTCTCGCCTCGGCCATGGGGCTTTGGCCCGTCGATCTCTACCGGCTGGGATACGCGCCGCGCCCGGTCGCAGCGATGGTGCTGGCGGTCTGCGCCTACGGGCTGGTGTCGGGTTCGCTGTTCCTGCCGCTGGTGGCGGTGGCCGGTCAGGCGCTGTGGCTCGCGCGGCTGGGCAGCAGCAACTGGTTCGACCACGTGCTCCATGCGGCGCTGGTGCCGGTTGCGCTGGTGGTGCTTGTCCTGCGTCTGGTGTAGCGGGCCGCGACGGCGGGACATGGGTATTTGTGCCAAGAAGAAGCGCCAACGTGCCACATGACCGGCAGGGGGCGCGCCGCCTCAGCGCACCGGATCGAGCAGCGCGTCGCGCAGCGTGCAGTCGCGCACCACGTCGCGGCCGCAGGGGACCGGATGCAGGGATTTGGACAGGCACAGCCGCGCCTCCTCTATGCGGCCCGCGCGGCAGGTGATGGTGAGCATGTCCGGCTCCCATTCCGGGTTGGCCTTGAGAAAGGCCGCCTCGACCACGCTTGCGGGCAGCCGGACCGGATCCGCGAGCCTGCGCAGCACGGCGGGGCGGGCGACCGCCTCCCACGCCCGGCGGGAGAGGGCGAAGTAATCGGCCGCCGACAGCCCCGTGCAGGTGCCGTGCTTCTTCCACTGGTGCCAGGCGAGCCCGGACGAGCCCATGATGTCGGCCATGTCGGCGGTCATGGCGCGCGAGGGCGGCGCGTGCGGGCTCTGGCAATGGGCGGGCCAGCCGCGATGGTATTGCGGCCAGAGCCCGTGCAGCACCCAGCCCCGCGCCCGGTCGCATTGCGCGGCCCCCCGTGCCCGCCCCTCGAGCGCGCACCAGGTGGGCTGCCAGCTGAGCGCGAGCACGTAATAGTCGAAGACGCCCGCGCGATCCGCCCGAGCCGGGAACGCGGCGAGGAGCAGAACCGCCGCCAGTCGCAGAAGGTCACGCATTCTTGGTCTTTCCTTTTCGGCCCGGGTTGAGTATACGGCGCATGATTTCCCCGACAATGGAAACTCGTCCCGGTCGCGCCGGGACCGCCCTCGCCGGGCGACGAAGAAGATGTGACTGAAGGAGACGTGGCATCATGTCCAAGCCGATCATGGCCAAGGCCACCGCCGTCTGGCTGGTGGACAACACGACGATCAGCTTCAAGCAGATCGCCGATTTCTGCGGGCTGCACGAACTGGAGGTGCAGGGCATCGCCGATGGCGACGTGGCCACCGGCGTCAAGGGGTTCGACCCCATCGCCAACAACCAGCTGACCGCCGAGGAGATCGCGCGCGCCGAGGGCGACCCGTCGCACAGGCTGCGGCTCAAGTTCAACGCCGCCGCACAGGGCGAGGAAAAGCGCCGCGGGCCGCGCTATACCCCGCTCAGCAAGCGGCAGGACCGCCCCAACGCGATCCTGTGGCTGGTGAAGTTTCACCCCGAACTGGCCGACAGCCAGATCGCGCGGCTGGTGGGCACCACCAAGCCGACGATCACCTCGATCCGCGAGCGCACGCATTGGAACATCGCCAACATGCAGCCGGTCGACCCGGTGGCGCTTGGCCTGTGCAAGCAGACCGAGCTTGACGCCGCCGTGCAGAAGGCCGCCGAGAAGAAGGCCGCCGAGGGCGCGGCGATGAGCGATGACGAGCGCCGCAAGCTCTTGAGCACCGAGCAGAGCCTCGGCGGCGATACCGAGCCGCGCATCCCCACCGCAATCGAGGGGCTCGAGACCTTTACCCTCTCGGGCGACAGCGACGACGACGAGGACAAGCGCGGCGACACGTTCGACGCCGACAGCCTGTTCAACCTGCCGTCGGATGCCGGGGACGAGGATGACGACGACGAGGACGACCGCCGCTGACGGCGCGCGCCGGGGCGGCGGCGGGACCATGCGTATCGCGGTGATCGGGCGCGGGCTCGTCGGCGCGGCGGCGGCGCGGCACCTGGCGCGGGCCGGGCACGATGTCGTGCTGATCGGCCCCGGCGAGCCGGTCCGGATCGCGGATCACCCAGGCGTCTTCGCCAGCCATTACGACGAGGGCCGGATCACCCGCAGCCTCGATCCGGACCCGTTCTGGAGCGCGGTGAGCCGCGCCTCGATCGCGCGCTACGGCGAGATCGAGGCCCAAGGCGGGATCGCCTTCTACACCGAGCGCGGCGTGGTCATGGCCGGGCCCGAGGGCAGCCAGGCGATGGAGCGGATCGGCGCGGTTGCCGCCCGCGACGGGACCGACTGCGACCGGCTGGACGATGCGGGGCTCGCCACCCGCTTTCCCGATTTCCGCTTCGAGCCCGGCACGATGGGCTGGCACGAGCCGCGCCGCGCAGGGTTCTTGAGCCCCCGCCGCCTCGTGGCCGCGCAGACCCGCGCGGCGGAACGCGCGGGCGCGCAGGTGATCGCGGCAGAGGTGCGGGCGCTCGACGAACACGGGCGCGGGGTGACGATCCGGCACGAGGCGGGGCGGATCGAGGCCGACCGCGCCCTTGTCGCTGCCGGGGCCTACAGCGCGGCGCTCACCGGCGGGGCGGTGCTCGGCACCGCGCTGTCCGCTGCGGTTGCGGCGGATTGATCGCACCCGCCGGAATTCGTTGGACCCTCCCGAGAATTCTCTTGCGCGAGCGCCCGCGCGGCCCTAATTGCGCCTCTCATAGACGCCAACGCACGCGCCTCTGGCCGGTGGTTCTTCCGCCCGTGTTTACGTAGCGACGGTAACGTCTCCTTTTGGAACTGGTCGGGTTTCGGCCCGGGTCTTGATCGGAGATGACCATGAACGCCTACGTAACCCCCGTCGCGGGCGGCAATCCCGTTTTCGCGCCCTCCCCTCTCGTCGATTTCATCCGCCGCACCACGTTCGACCGCCCCACGCTGGTGCTGTCGCGTGACATCGTGGCGCGCAACTATCGCGCGCTGAAGGCAGGCCTCGGCCGCGCCGATATCCACTACGCGGTCAAGGCAAACCCCGCCCGCGAGGTGATCGAGGTGCTGATTGCCGAGGGCAGCCGCTTCGATGCCGCCTCGCGCGGCGAGATCGAGCTGTGCCTGAGCCTTGGCGCGCAGCCGGCGCATATCTCCTTCGGTAACACCGTCAAGCGCGCCAGCGACATCGCCTTTGCCCATGGGGCCGGGATCACACTGTTTGCGGCGGATTCCGAGATGGAACTGGAGAAGATCGCCGAGCATGCGCCGGGCGCGCAGGTCTATATCCGCCTGCTGGTGGGCGCGACCGGGGCCGACTGGCCGCTCAGCCGCAAGTTCGGCTGCGCGCCCGACCGGGCCGTGGGGCTGATGGATCATGCCGCATCGCTGGGCCTCGCGCCGGTGGGCCTGTCGTTTCACGTGGGCAGCCAGACCCGCCGCGCAGAGATGTGGCGCGAGACGCTCGATCAGGTGGGCGGTGTCTGGGCCGAGGCGCGCGCCGCCGGGCATGCGCTGTCGCTCATCAATATCGGCGGCGGCTTCCCGGCCTTCTACGGCGACGAGATTGCGGCCCCCGAGGCCTATGCCGCCCAGGTGATGGCGATGGTCGAGCCGCGCTTTCCCGGTGCCACCCGCGTGATGGCCGAGCCGGGGCGCGGCATGGTGGCCGAGGCGGGCATGATCGCCGCCGAGGTGCTTTTGGTCAGCCGCAAGTCGGACGAGGATCTGTGCCGTTGGGTCTATCTCGATATCGGGCGGTTTTCCGGGCTGGCCGAGACCGAGGGCGAGGCGATCCGCTACCAGTTCCTGACCGAGCGCGATCACGAGGCGACGGGGCCCTGCATCCTCGCAGGCCCCTCCTGCGACAGCGCCGACGTGCTCTACGAGAAGCGCCCGGTGGCGCTGCCGGTTGGCCTGCGCGCGGGCGACCGGATCATCATCCGCGCCTGCGGGGCCTACACGTCGAGCTATTCCTCGGTCGGGTTCAACGGGTTTCCGCCGCTGGATGTTATGGTGATCTGAAGGGCCGCAGTGCACCGGAAACTTTAAAAGTTTCCGGTCCGGAATTTTTTGAAAATTCCGGCACGAGACCGCCCCGAAACCTGTGTTTCGGGGCGGTCTGGGTGTTACCCGAAGACGCGGGTCAGCGCCGCATCGGTGGCCGCGACGATCTGGTCGATATCGTCCTTGGTCGCGATCAGCGCGGGCGAATAGCACAGGGTGTTGTTGAAGCCGGGCAGCGAGCGGTTGGTCGCGCCGATCACCACGCCACCCGCCATGCAGTCGGCGACGACCGCCTGCACCATCTTCTCGGGCGCGGGTTCCTTGGTGGTGCGGTCCGAGACCAGTTCGGCCCCGAGGAACAGCCCCTTGCCGCGCACATGGCCGATGACCGCGTGCTTGTCCTGCAAGCCACGCAGCTGGTCGAGCATGTAATCGCCCATCGCCACGGTGTTCTCGAGCAGCCCCTCCTCCTCGATGATCGCCATGTTCTCGAGCGCTGCCGCAGGCCCCGCCGTGCAGCCGCCGAAGGTCGAGATATCGCGGAAATAATTCATCGGGTCGGTGGCGTCGTCGCGGAACAGTTCGAACACCTTCTCGTTGGTGACGCAGCAGGCGATGGCGGCGTAACCGCTCGCCACGCCCTTGGCCATGGTCACGAAATCGGGCTCGACCCCGTAATGCTGATAGCCGAACCAGGTGCCGGTGCGGCCCACCCCGCAGACCACCTCGTCGATATGCAAGAGGATGTCGTATTTACGGCAGATCTCCTGCACGCGGGGCCAGTAGCCCTCGGGCGGCACGATCACGCCGCCCCCCGCCGTCACCGGCTCGAGGCAGAGCGCGCCCACCGTATCGGGGCCTTCGCGCAGGATCACCTCCTCGATGGCGTTGGCGGCGGCGATGCCATATTCCTCGCCCTCCAGATCCCATTGCGCGCGGTATTCGAGGCAATGCGGCACCCGCACGAAACCGGGGGTGTAGGGGCCATACTGAGCGTTGCGCTCGTCCTGCCCGCCCGCCGAGAGGCAGGCGATGGTGGTGCCGTGATAGTCGCGCTCGCGGTAGAGGATCTTGTGCTTCTTGCCGCCATGGCGCTTGTGCGCGATCTGGCGGACCATCTTGAAGGCCTTCTCGTTCGCCTCGGAGCCGGAGTTGGTGTAATAGACCCGGCTCATCCCCGGCATTTTCTCGATCAGCTTCTCGGAAAAGAGCGCACCGGGGATCGAGCCTGCGGAGCCTGCGAAATAGGGCAGTTGAATGAGCTGGTCGCGCACCGCGTTGGCGATGCGCTCGCGCCCGTAGCCCACGTTGACGGTCCAGACCCCGCCAGAAACGCCGTCGATATGTTCGCGGCCCTTCTGGTCCCACACGCGCATGCCGCGCCCTTCCACGATGATGCGCGGATCGGCCTTGGGGTCGGGGCCGGTCCAGGGCGCGTGCTGGATCAGGTGGTGCCAGACATGGGCCCGGTCGGCCTCGACCACGTGGCTGATGTCATTGTCGCGAAGCTTTCCATCCATGTCGTCACTCCTTCAACAGATGAACCCGGCCAGATGCCCTGTGCATGGCCGGGAGAGAGCGGTTGCACCCGAGGCCTGATCTCGCCTCAATCGGAGGCAATCGGATAGGGCCAAAATCACGCATTCTATATTGCCAGACAGCGGCGACACGGACAATCCGTCAAACCAGAAGGCTGAAAATCCCCAGAAAAATCCCCGACCCCGCTCCGCGCGCCGCCGCGTCCGCCTATTCGAAAATCTCTTTTCCAACTTGCTGAAATCCCCGTAGGCTCATGATTAAGGCGTTGATCGGCGAGCGGTGATCGGGTTGACTTCGGACGCGGCGATGACGTCGACCGTGATCGACGCCTTCTCGACACGCGGCGCAGACCGCGACCACATTCCGGCCGAAAAGCGGGGACAAGCCCCGCACAACATGACCAACGGGAGATAGTAGAGACATGACAATCAAGGCGAAATTCCTCTCCGCCGTGACCGGCGCTGCGCTGCTTGGCGGCGCGGCCGGGGCACAGGAACTCAACGTGGCGTATTTCCTCGAATGGCCGATGCCGTTCCAGTATGCCAAGGAAACCGGCATGTACGAGGAAGCGCTCGGCATGAAGGTCAACTGGCGCGCCTTCGATACCGGCACCGCCATGAGCGCGGCGATGGCCAGCGGCGACATCCACCTGTCGGTGAGCCAGGGCGTGCCGCCCTTCGTCGTGGCCACCAGCGCGGGTCAGGACCTGCAGATCGTCGACGTGGCGGTCAGCTATTCCGACAACGACAATTGCGTCGTGGCCGAGGCGCTCGAGATCGACAAGACCAACGCCAAGGAACTCGAGGGCAAGAAGGCCGCCGTGCCGCTCGGCACCGCCGCGCATTACGGTTTCCTCAAGCAGATGAACCATTTCGGCGTCGATATCGCGACCATCGACGTGGTCAACATGGCCCCGCCCGAGGGTGCGGCCGCCATCGCGCAGGGCGCGGTCGACATGTTCTGCGGCTGGGGCGGCTCGCTGCGCCGCGCCAAGGAGCACGGCAACGTGCTGCTGACCGGGGCGGAAAAGGAAGAGCTGGGCATCCTCGTCTTCGACGTGACCTCGGGCCCCGCGGATTTCGTGGTCGAGAATTCCGACGTGGTGGCCAAGTTCCTCGCCGTCACCGCCGAGGCCAACGCGATGTGGGCCGATCCGGCCAATCGCGATGAAATGCTGCCGGTGATCGCCAAGGACAGCGGCATGGACATCGACGCGACGGCGGCGACCATCGACACCTTCGTCTTCCCGCCCGTGGACGAGCAGCTTACCGCCAAATGGCTCGGCGGCGGCGCGCAGGAATTCATGAAGGGCGTGGCCGACGTCTTCGTCGAGGCGGGCAGCATCGACGCCGCGCTCGAGACCTACGAGGAGAACGTCAATATCGGCCCGCTCCAGCAGGCGGCCGGCGGCTCCTGATCCGCTTTCTCCCCGCGCGGGCCGGGGCCCCTTGGCCCTTGGCCCGCGCACCCGTGTTTCACGATTCAGTCGAAAAGGGCGGAGAATGTCGACACTCACCATCGAAAACATCTCGATGCGATTCGACCTGCCGAATGGCGGTCACGTACAGGCGTTGAAGAATGTCTCGCTCGAGCTCAGGACCGGGGAGCTGATGAGCGTGCTGGGTCCTTCGGGCTGCGGCAAGACCACGCTTCTCAACATTCTCGCGGGCTTTCTCGCGCCCACCGAGGGGCGGATCACGCTCAACGACCATCCCGTCACCGGCCCCGATGCCGAACGCGGCATGGTCTTTCAGCAAGGCGCGCTGTTCGAGTGGATGAGCGTGCGCGACAACGTTAGCTTTGGCCCGCGCATGGCGGGCAAGCGCGAAAAGGAATGGGCCGGCACGGTCGATCACCTGCTCGACGTGGTGGGGCTCCGGGATTTCAAGGAGAAGGCGGTGTATGAGCTGTCGGGCGGGATGCAGCAGCGCGTGGCGCTGGCGCGCTGCCTGGCCAATGACCCCGATGTGATCCTCATGGACGAGCCGCTTGGCGCGCTCGACGCGCTGACGCGCGAAAAGATGCAGGGCCTCGTGCTCAGGCTCTGGAAAGAGACCGGCAAGACCATCATCCTCATCACCCATTCGGTCGAGGAGGCGCTGCTGCTGGGCGAGCGGCTGCTGGTCATGGCCCCGCGCCCGGGCCGCATTCACAAGGAATACCGCCTGCCCTTCGCCGATGACGGCGTGGGCAAGGACCTGCGCGAGGTCAAGAAGAACCCCGAGTTCGGGCAGAGGCGCGAGGAGATCCTGTCGATGATCTGGGACATGGAAGAAGAGATCATGGGCCGCACCGAGGAGGCAGGCGCATGATCATCCTCATCATCTACATCGCCATTTTCGCGGGCTCGTTCTTCGCGATCCGCTTCGGTGTGCGCAAGTTCCGCCAGATGAAGGATTTCACCTCGCTCAAGACGGTGACGTTCGGCGACGAGAGCGCGGTGCGCCCCGACCGCTGGGCGAGCGTCATCTCGGTCGTCACGATCTTTTTGCTCTGGGGGGCGTTCACCGGCTCCAAATGGGTGCCGATCCATGCGCCGGGGCCGTTCGTGGGCGATGCCGAGTTCACCTACACGCTCGAGGCGCCCGACGGCGCGCGCGACGACGCGACCGTTTTCGTGCGGGTCTTCAAGGTGGGCGAACAGGTCGAGCCGCCCGAGGTCGAGCCCGGCGAGGGCTTTGCCAAGAACGATGTCTCGACGGTCGGGGCGTGGCGCTCGGACCTGATCCTGATGGACAAGAACGACGAGATCACGCGCGACGACGGCGCGCGGGTCGTGGCCATCGACGGCCAGCCCGTCAGCGCGGGCGACACCGTGTCGGTCGCGTCGGGCAAGGTGACGATCACCTCAAAGGGCTCGATCAACTTCTCGCCCGCGGGCGGCATGCAGATGGAGCCGATCTGGCTGCCCCCGCCCGAGGCGGTGGTGGACCGCGTGGGCGAGATCGCCAGCGCGGGCTACCAGAACTTCACCCTCTGGGAGCATCTCTACTGGTCGCTTTACCGGGTCATCGTCGGCTTCTTCTTCGGGGCGCTGGTGGGCATCCCGCTGGGCTACGCGATGGGCCTTTCCGACTGGTTCCGCGGCTGGTTCGATCCGATCGTGGAATTCATGCGGCCGGTGCCGCCGCTGGCGCTCATCCCGCTGGTGATCATCTGGGCGGGCATCGGCGAGACCGGCAAGATCATCCTGCTGTTCCTCGCCGCGCTCTGGATCATGACCATCTCGGCCCGCGCGGGCGTGTCGGGGGTGGCGATCTCCAAGGTGCATGCCGCCTATTCGCTGGGAGCCTCGAAATGGCAGCTCATGCGCCACGTCATCGTGCCCAACAGCCTGCCCGAGATCTTCACCGGCGCGCGCGTCGCGATGGGGGTCTGCTGGGGCACGGTGGTCGCCGCCGAACTGGTGGCCGCCGAAAAAGGCGCGGGGATGATGATCATGGTCGCCTCGCGGTTTCAGCTTACCGATATCGTCATCATGGGGATCATCCTGATCGGCATCATCGGCTACGGCATCGACATCCTGATGCGCAAGGCCGAGACATGGCTGGTCCCGTGGAAAGGGCGGGGATAGGGGCCTGCACGGGGGCGCTGCAAAAGGGCGTGAACACCGCGTGAGACGGATTGCCGGGACCGGTCGCCAGGGCCTAGACTCGGGGCATGGAAAAAACCCGGCCCGCCCCTGTCGCCCTGCCCGAGCCCCCGCCTCTCAAGCTGGGCGTGCTGCGGGCGCTGGCGCGCCTTGCCGTCATCGCCCTGCTGGCGCTGGGTCTGCACCTGATCTTCGTGCAGGCCGAGGGCTGGATCATGCGCAACGAGTATGACTGGGCGATGCCGGGGCTGCTGCTGGCGGTGCTGGTGATCTACGCCCTGCTCATCGCGATCCCCTTCGTGCCCGGCGTCGAGATCGGGCTGTCGGTGCTGGCGGCGGGCGGCGCGGGCATGGCCCCGCTGGTCTGGCTCGCCACGGCCTGCGGGCTGTCTCTGGCCTTTGTCGTGGGCTGCACCGTGCCCATCGCGTGGCTGCGCCGCATCCTCACCGATCTGCACATGCTGCGCGCCGCACAGCTGGTCGGCCGTTTCGAGGCCCTGCCGCACAAGGGGCGGGTGGCCTTCATCCACGCGCTTCTGCCGCGCAAATACTGCGGCTGGATCGTGAAATACCGCTACGTGAACCTTGCCGTTCTCATCAACATCCCCGGCAATTCGCTGATCGGCGGGGGCGGCGGCATCGCCTTTCTCTCCGGCCTTTCCGGCACGTTCCGCGCCCCGCTGGCGATGCTGACCATCGCGCTCGCCACCGCGCCCGTCCCCCTCGCCATCTGGCTCTTCGGGATCGCATTGCCCTGGGGCTGAGCCCGCGATGCCGCGCGCGTGCCGATTTCTGACGCTTGCGGGCTGTCGGGTGCGCGCCTATGGCTTATGTTCCGCCACAGGCACATCTGAGCAGGACCCCCCCGATGCCGAACGATCCTCTTGTCGTCTTCACCCCCTCTGGCAAGCGCGGGCATTTCCCCGTGGGCACGCCGGTGCTGACCGCCGCGCGGCAGCTTGGCGTCGATCTCGATTCGGTCTGCGGCGGGCGGGGCATCTGCTCGAAATGCCAGATCACGCCCGGCTATGGCGAGTTCTCCAAGCATGGCGTCACCGTGCGCGACGATGCGCTGTCGGAGTGGAACAAGGTCGAGGAACGCTATGACCAGAAGCGCGGGCTGAAGCCGGGCCGCCGCCTCGGCTGCCAGGCGCAGATCATGGGCGACGTGGTGATCGACGTGCCGCCGGAATCGCAGGTCCACAAGCAGGTGGTCCGCAAGGCCGCCTCGGCCCGGGTGATCGAGATGGACCCGGCGACCAAGCTCTATTTCGTCGAGGTGGACGAGCCCGACATGCACGAGCCGACCGGCGATCTGGAGCGGCTGGCGCGGGCGCTCAAGGCCGAATGGGGCATCGACGCCATCCGCGCCGACCTGACCCTGCTGTCGAAGCTGCAGCCGGTGCTGCGCAAGGGCAAGTTCCAGGTCACGGTGGCGCTGCATCGCGGCCATTCCGACGACCCGGCGCAGGTGCTCGAAATCTGGCCGGGGCTGCACGAGGCAGGGCTTTACGGCCTCGCCATCGACCTCGGCTCCACCACCGTGGCGGCCCATCTGACCGACCTCGTGACCGGCGAGGTCAAGGCATCCTCGGGCATCATGAACCCGCAGATCCGCTTTGGCGAAGACCTGATGAGCCGCGTGAGCTACGCCATGATGAACCCCGGCGGCGACCGCAAGATGACCGCCGCCGTGCGCGACGCGATCAACACGCTGGCGGCAGAAATCGCGAAAGAGGCGGAGATCGACGCAGGGTTGATCGTCGAGACGGTGTTCGTCTGCAACCCGGTGATGCACCACCTCCTGCTGGGGATCGACCCGGTGGAACTGGGGCAGGCACCCTTTGCGCTGGCGACCTCGGGCAGCCTGAGCCTGGACGCGAAAGAGCTGGACCTGACCGCGATCAACCCGCGCGCGCAGGTCTATATCCTGCCCTGCATCGCGGGCCATGTGGGCGCGGATTGCGCCGCCGTGGCCCTGTCGGAAGAGCCGGGCAAATCCGACGATCTCGCGCTGATCGTCGATGTGGGCACCAATGCCGAGATCCTGCTGGGCGACAAGAGCCGCGTGCTGGCCTGCTCCTCGCCCACCGGCCCCGCCTTCGAGGGCGCGCAGATCTCCTCCGGCCAGCGCGCGGCACCGGGGGCCATCGAGGCGATCCGCATCGACCCCGAGACCAAGGAGCCGCGCTTTCGCGTCATCGGCTCCGACAAGTGGTCGGACGAGGACGGCTTCTTCGACGAGGTCGGCGCGGGCGGCATCACAGGCATCTGCGGATCTGGCATCATCGAGGCGGTGGCGGAATTGCGCATCGCCGGGCTGATGGACGAGTCGGGCCTTCTTGGCTCGGCGGAGGCCACCGGCACGGGCCGCATGATCCCCGAGGGCCGCACCCATGCCTACCTGATCCACGACGCCACCGCCGAGGGCGGGCCGCGCATCACCGTCACGCAAGGCGACATCCGCGCGATCCAGCTGGCGAAATCCGCGCTCTACGCGGGCGCGCGCCTGCTCATGGACGAGCGCGGCGTGGACAAGGTTGACCGCGTGGTGCTCGCCGGGGCCTTCGGCGCGCATATCTCGCCCCGGCACGCGATGGTGCTGGGCATGATCCCGGATGTGCCGCTGGAAAAGGTGACATCTGCGGGCAACGCCGCCGGGACGGGCGCGCGCATCGCGCTCTGCAATGTCGCCGCGCGCCGCGAGATCGAGCGCGTGGTGGGCGAGATCACCAAGGTGGAAACCGCCATCGAGCCGAAATTCCAGGAGCATTTCGTCGCCGCCAACGCCATCCCCCACAAGACCGACCCGTTCCCCGAACTGCGTCGCATCGTGACCCTCCCGCAGGTCGGCTTCAACACCGGCGGCGAGACGGGGGCCGAGGGCGGCCGCAGGCGGCGCAGGCGGGGGTAGGGCGAGGTTTGTTCCAAAGGTCTTTCCAAAGCGGGTGCGGCACGGCATTGATAGTGCATGAGGTTGACCTGGAACGAAATTCGCACCCGCGCCGCCGCCTTTGCCCAGGACTGGGAGAACGCCCGCTATGAGAAGGGCGAGACCCAGAGCTTTTACAACGCCTTCTTCCGCATCTTCGGGGTCGAACGGCGCAAGGTCGCGCAATACGAACTGGCGGTGAAACGCACCGGGCGCGCCAGCGGCTTCGTTGATCTCTTCTGGCCCCGCACCCTGATTGTCGAGCAGAAATCCAAGGGCCGCGATCTGTTCAAGGCCGAACAACAGGCGCTCGATTACCTTAGCGATATCGCCGATCACGAACAGCCGCGCTACATTCTCGTCAGCGATTTCCAGACCTTCAAGCTGATCGACCTCGACACCCGCGAGGAAACGCCCTTCCTGCTCCGGGACCTGCCGGACCATGTCGAGCGCTTCGGCTTCATCCTCGGGATTCAGCGGCGGCAGTTCCGCGATCAGGACCCGGTCAACATCAAGGCCGCCGAGTTGGTGGGCCTGCTGCATGACGAGATCAAGGCGAGCGGTTATGACGGCCACAAGCTCGAACAGTTCCTCGTGCGGATCGTGTTCTGCCTCTTTGCCGACGATACCGGCATTTTCCAGCCCAAGGATATCCTGTGGGATTATCTGGAAACCCGCACCGCGCCCGACGGTTCCGACACGGGGCCGCTTCTCGCGCAGCTTTTCGACGTGCTCAACACGCCCGAGGACGCGCGTTCACCGCATCTGGATGAGGACCTCGCGCAGTTTCCCTATGTGAACGGCGCGCTGTTTGCCGAGTATTTCCCGCCCCCGGTCTTCAACGCCTCCATGCGCGCGGCACTTCTCAATGCCTGCCGGTTTGACTGGACGCCGATTTCCCCGGCCATCTTCGGCAGCCTCTTTCAATCGGTGATGGACCCGGCTGAGCGGCGCGAGAAGGGCGCGCATTACACCACCGAGCAGAACATCCTCAAGGTGATCGAGCCGCTGTTCCTTGACGATCTGCGCGCCGAGTTCGAGCGGCTGAAATCGCTCAGACGCGACAGGCGCCGCCGCCTCACCGAATTCCAGAAACGGCTGAGCGGCCTCACCTTTTTCGATCCCGCCTGCGGCTGCGGCAATTTCCTGATCATCGCCTACCGCGAATTGCGCCTGCTGGAAATCGAGATCATGCGCGAATTGAAGGCGATGGGCGAATTGGCGCTGCTGCAATCGACCATAGACGTCAATCAGTTCTACGGAATCGAGTACGAGGAGTTTCCCGCCCGCATCGCCGAGACGGCGCTGTGGATGATGGACCACATCATGAACAACCGCCTGAGCCTGGAATTCGGCGAGGTGTTCACCCGCATCCCCCTGCGCCAAAGCCCCACCATCGTGCATGGCGACGCTTTGAAGACGGATTGGGCCGGGGTGCTGCCGCCTGAGCGGTGTTCCTACGTGCTGGGCAATCCGCCGTTCGTGGGCGCGAAATACCAGAGCACCGGGCAGCGCGAACAGGTGCGCCGCATCGCCGATCTGGGCAAATCCGGCGGCACGCTCGATTATGTCTGCGCGTGGTTCATCAAGGCGGGGCAATATGCGCGGGGCGACACGCGCATCGGCTTTGTCTCGACCAATTCGATCACGCAGGGCGAACAGGTGGCGCAGCTATGGCCGGTGCTGTTCGATCATTGCGGGCTGGAGATTGCCTTTGCCCATCGCACCTTTCCCTGGGGGTCAGAGGCGCGGGGCAAGGCCAATGTTCATGTGGTCATCATCGGGCTGGACCGGCGCGGGAATGCGCGCGCCGAACGGCGGCTCTATTCCTATCCCGATCCCAAGGGCGACCCGGTGGAAACCCGGCACAAGGCGATTTCGCCCTATCTCTTCGACGCCGGGGGGCTGAGCGATCCGCATCTGGTGGTGCGCGAGGAAAGCCGACCGATCAATGGGTTGGAACGGATCGTGATAGGATCAAAGCCCATCGACGGTGGGCATTTCATCTTTTCAGAGCAGGAGCGCGACCTTTTTCTGTCGCAGGAGCCGGGAGCGGAACCCTACATGCGCCCCTACATCGGCGCGCGCGAGTTCCTGCAAGGCGGGATGCGGTATATCCTCTATCTCGGCGATGCCTCTCCTGCCGATCTCGCGCGTTTGCCCAAGGTGCGCGAGGTCATCCGCAAGGTGCGCGCCTACCGTCTGGGGGAAATCCCGGCCAAGGGGAGAACGCCCGAGACGATCAAGAAGCCCGGAATGTCATCGCTGCAACTGGCCGAGACACCGACGCAGTTTCATGTGACGGTGGTGCCGGAACAGCCTTACCTTGTCTTGCCTAAAGTAAGCTCTGAACGCAGGCTTTATGCTCCGATTGGCTATATCGAGCCGCCAACGGTTGCGAGCGACCTGCTATTCGTTTGCCAAGATGAAAGGCAGGGATTGTTCGCCCTACTCACCTCCGCCATGCACATGGCGTGGCTCCGCCAGATCGGCGGAAGGCTGGAAAGCCGTTACCGCTATTCCATCGGCCTCGTCTACAACACCTTCCCCCTCCCCAAGGGCGACCTCTCGAAACTCGCCCCCCACGCGCAGGCGGTGCTCGACGCGCGGGCGAACCACCAAGGTGCCACCCTCGCCGATCTCTACGATCCCGATCTCATGCCCGCCGACCTGCGCCGCGCGCATACCGCGCTCGACCGCGCGGTGGACCGCATGTATCGCCGCACCGGCTTTGCCTCCGACCGCGAGCGGGTCGAGCATCTGTTCCAGCTTTACGAGGCGATGGTAAAGCCGCTGCTTGCCGGGAAACCCAAGCGCCGCCGCCGGGGCTGACGCCCCCGCCCCCTCACTCCTTCACATACATCTTGCGCGGGCGGTTGCAGAAGGTCTCGGCGGGGCCGGTTTCCTTGATGAGGATCGATTCGGTGATTTCCAGCCCCCAATCCGACATCCACAGCCCCGGCATGAAGTGAAACGTCATGCCCGGCTCCAGCACCGTCTCGTCCTCGGAGCGCAGCGAGATGGTGCGCTCGCCCCAGTCGGGCGGGTAGCTGAGGCCGATGGGATAGCCGCAGCGCGCGCCGCGCTCGATGCCCGCACGCTCCAGCGGGGCGGCCAGCGCGTTGGCCACGTCGCAGGCCCGGCTGCCCGCGGTCGCGGCCTCCAGCCCCGCCTCCAGCCCCTCGACCAGCGCGCGCTCGGCATCGAGCAGGAATTGCGGCGGCTTGCCAAGGAACAGCGTGCGGCAGAACGGCGCGTGATAGCGCCGGTAACAGCCCGAAATCTCGAAGAACGTCGCTTCGCCGGTGGCGAATTCGCGCCCGTTCCACGTCAGGTGCGGGGCGGCGGCATCCGACCCCGAGGGCAAAAGCGGCACGATGGCGGGATAATCGCCCCAAGCGCCCTCGACGCCCCGGATCGCGTCGCGGAAGATCTCGGCCACGACCTCGTTCTTGGGGATACCCGGCTCCACCCGCTCCATCAGGCCGTCGGTGATCTTCTCCGAGATCGCCGCCGCCTTGCGCATGAAGGCGAGTTCCTCCTCGGATTTCACCCCGCGCTGCCAGTTCACCAGCCCCGTCACATCGAGGAACGTCGCCTCGGGCAGTTCCTCGCGCAACACCTGCATGGCCTTGGCGGAGAAGTAGTAATTGTCCATCTCCACGCCGATCCGCTTGGTCGAAAGGCCCATGCCGTGCAGGCGCTCGGCCAAGTCCTGCATCGGGTGGCGGTCGGTCGACTGCACGTAATTGTCGGCATAGCCGATCACCCGGTCATCGGTCATCCAGACCGTGCGCACGCCGCCATTGGCATCCTGGTTGCGCCCCCACCAGATCGGGTCGGCTTCGGGCAGCACGATCACCCCCTGATGCACGTAGAAGGACCAGCCGTCATAGCCCGTGATCCAGTGCTGGTTCGACGGGTCGGTGACAAAGATCGCGTCGAGATCGCGGGCGGCCATTGCGGCGCGCGTCTTGTCGAGGCGGCGCTGGTATTCCTGCGGCGAAAAGGGGAGGTCTTTCTCGATCATGCGGCGCTCCGTCATCTGTCCAGGGGCTAACCCGCCCGCCTTGGGGGATTTTCCCGGCCCCTGCCCCAAGAAATACGTCCCTTCATGTCGTTTTCAGACCATTCCGTGACGCAGAGTTGACGCAGGGTCCGAGCAGCGCGCAGATTGCCCGCACCCGCAGACAAGGAGACCGCCATGCGCCCCGTTCTGGCCGACATATACGCTGCGGCACAGGTGATCGCCGCGGTGGCGGACGCCACGCCGCTGGTGCCCTCGCCCCATATGAGCGGGGTGGCAGGCCACGAGTTCCTGCTCAAGCTGGAGAACATGCAGCCTATCGGCGCGTTCAAGCTGCGCGGGGCATTGAATGCCGTGGCGGGGGTGCGCGAGGCGGCGGGCGTGACCTGCTGCTCCACCGGCAATCACGGGCGCGGCGTGGCCTATGCGGCGCGCGAACGGGGGATGCGGGCGGTCATCTGCATGTCCGAACTGGTGCCGCAGGCCAAGGTGGACGGCATCCGCGCGCTGGGGGCCGAGGCGCGGATCGTGGGCCGCAGCCAGGACGACGCGCAGGCCGAGGCCGAACGGCTGGTGGCCGAGGAGGGGCTCACCGAGATCTCGCCTTTCGACGATCCGCTTGTGATCGCGGGTCAGGGCACCATCGGGCTCGAGATCATGGCGGCACGGCCCGATATCGAGGTTTTGCTCGTGCCCCTCTCGGGCGGCGGGCTGGCCGCCGGGGTGGCGCTGGCCGCCCGGGCGATCAAGCCGTCGGTCCGCGTGGTGGGCATCAGCATGGACCGGGGCGCGGCCATGCATGAAAGCCTGCGCGCGGGCCGCCCCGTCGAGGTCGAGGAGGTGGCAAGCCTCGCCGATTCCCTCGGTGGCGGGATCGGGATGCGCAACCGGCTGAGCTTTCCGATGTGCCGCGAGCTGCTCGACGAGGTGGTGCTGGTGACCGAGGCGGAGATTTACCACGCCATGCAGGCGCTCTATTACGAGGACAGGATCGTGGCCGAGGGGGCCTGCGTGGTAGGCCTCGCGGCGGTGCTCGCGGGCAAGGTGAGTGTCACCGGCCCGACTGCCACCATCATCACCGGGCGCAATCTGGACATGGAGATGTTCACGCGGGTCGTGACCGGGCAGGATGTGGTGCTGGGCGACATGGTGATCGAGGGGAAGCGATATGGCACATGACATCAGGATCGTGACCGAGGCGGAATTGCGTGGCGCGGTGGGGCTGGATCCCGACACCTTTCGGGTGATCGAGCGGGCGTTCGGCGCGCTCTCCGACGGCGGGGTGGTGATGCCGCCGGTGATGTCGATGGAGCTTGCCGCGGCGCATGGCGAGGTGGATGTGAAGACCGCCTATATCCCCGGCTTCGACGGGTTCGCGATCAAGGTCAGCCCCGGTTTCTTCGACAACCCCAAGCTGGGATTGCCCAGCCTCAACGGGCTGATGATCCTGTTTTCGGCGCAAACCGGGCTGGTCGAGGCGGTATTCCTCGACAACGGCTACCTGACCGATCTGCGCACCGCCGCAGCGGGCGCGGTGGCGGCGCATTACCTCGCCCCCGACCTCGTCCATACCGCGGGGGTGATCGGCACCGGCGTGCAGGCCCGGCTTCAGGCGCGGGCGGCGCGGATGGTGCGCAAGTTCGACCGGCTGCTGATCTGGGGCCGGGACACGGACAAGGCGCGCGCCTGCGCCGACGACCTGTCGGACCTCGGCTGCGAGATTCGCGTGGTCGATAATGCCGCCGATCTGGTGATGGCAAGCCAGCTTGTGATCACCACCACCCCGGCGCGCGAACCGGTCGTCAAGGCCGCGTGGCTGCACCCCGAATTGCACATCACCGCGATGGGATCGGACCAGGCGGGCAAGAACGAGATCGACCCGCAGGCGCTGGTGCAGGCCGATCTCTACGTCGCCGACCGCGCCCCGCAGGCGCAAAGCCTTGGCGAATTGCGCGCCGCGCTCGAGGCCGGGCTCTGGGCCGAAGAGAACCCCGTGGAACTGGGCGACGTAATCCGGGGCCGCGCGCGCGGGCGGCGTGACGCGGCGGAGGTCACGATCTGCGACCTCACCGGCACCGGCGCGCAGGACACCGCCATCGCCACCCATGTCATGGCGCGGCTTGCGGGCCGCGACGTGGGCACGGTGATCCATACATGAGGCTCGACGCGCGCGATCTCGATATCCTGCGGGTGCTGGCCGATGAGGGACGCATCACCAAGGCGCAACTGGCCACCCGCGTCGGTCTCTCGGCGAGCCCCTGCTGGGAGCGTCTCAAACGGCTGGAAGAGGCCGGGCTGATCGAAGGCTATCACGCCCGCATCAGCCTCAAGAAGCTGGGGCCGCATGTCACGGTCTTTGTCGCGGTGGAACTGGCGGACCACACGCCCGCGTCTTTCCGCGCCTTCGAGGACAGCGTGCAGCATTACGGCGAGGTGACGGCCTGCTGGGCGCTGGGCGGCGGGTTCGACTACCTGATGCAGATCGTGACCCGTGACATCGACGCCTATCAGCGGCTGATTGACCAGATGCTCGAGGCCCGGATCGGGCTGGCGCGATATTTCACGTATATCGTGACCAAGCCGGTCAAATCCCCGCGCCTGCCCCCGCTTGAGATGTTTTTCAGATGAATCGTCTTTAAAAATAAGATTTTTCGCCAGAAAAATCTTTAACCGACCGCAATGTCAGCCTCACCCTCTGCCCGCGCAGCATATCTTTCTGCACGAAAGGAGGGCCCCATGTCCGACTCTGCGATCTGGACCCGTAACGGGATCACCGACACCCGCCTCGTGCGCAACTTCGCCTATCTGGGCGGCAAATGGGTGGCGGGCGAGGAGAACGAAACCCTCGCCGTCACCAACCCCGCCGATGGCAGCGCGCTGGGTGACGTCGCGAGCCTCACCGCCGATCAGGCGCGGCTGGCAGTGGATGCCGCGCAAGAGGCCTTCGACGACTGGGCCATGACCCTGCCGCAGGACCGCTCCGCCATCCTGCGCCGCTGGTTCGACCTGATGATCGAGCACAAGGAGGATCTGGCGCGGATCATGGTACTGGAACAGGGCAAGCCCCTGTCGGAAGCGCGCGGCGAGATCGACTATGCGGCGAGTTTCGTCGAATATTACGCCGAGGAATCCAAGCGCCCCAATATCGAGGGCGTCACCAGCCACCTGCCCGATGCCGAGGTCGAACTGTGGCTCGAGCCGGTGGGCGTTGCCGCGCTCGTCACGCCGTGGAATTTCCCCGCCGCGATGCTCACGCGCAAGGCGGCGGCGGCGATGGCGGCGGGCTGCACCGTGGTGGCGCATCCCTCTGGCGAGACGCCCTATTCCGCGCTGGCGCTGGCCGAACTGGCCGAGCGCGCGGGCATCCCGGCGGGCGTGTTCAACGTGGTGACGGGCCGGGCGGCGACGGTGGTGGAACCCTGGACCGAAGATACCCGCGTGCGCGCGCTCAGCTTCACCGGCTCGACCAATATCGGGCAGCTGCTCTACCGCCAATGCGCCGGAACCGTGAAGAAACTGGTCATGGAACTGGGTGGCCACGCGCCGGTGATCGTGTTCCGCAACGCCGATCTTGAAACCTCGGTCGAGGAATCGATCACGGCGAAATTCGCCACCTCCGGGCAGGACTGCCTCGGGGCCAACCGCATCTACGTGGAGCGCGCGATCTATGACGAATTCTGCCGCCGCTTCACCGAGGAGACGCAAAAACTGACCCTCGGGCGCGGCATGGACGACCCCGATATCGGCCCGCTGATGAACGAAAAAGCGGTGCAAAAGCAGGAAGAGCACGTGGCCGATGCCCTGAAACACGGTGCCAAACTGGCCTGCGGCGGGCAGCGCGACGATCTCGGGCCGCTGTTCTATCAGCCCACCGTGCTGACCGATGTGCCCGATACGGCGGCGATCATGTGCGACGAGACCTTCGGCCCGGTCGCGGCGATCACGCCGTTCGACACCGAGGAAGAGGTGGTGCGCCGCGCCAACGCGACGGAATTCGGCCTCATCGCCTATCTGCACAGCGTTGATCCGCGCCGCATCTACCGGATGACGCGGGCGCTGCAATTCGGGATGGTGGCGGTGAACCGCACCAAGGTCACCGGCGCGCCGATCCCCTTCGGCGGCATGAAACAGTCCGGACTTGGCCGCGAAGGGTCGCGTTTGGGGCTCGAGGCCTTTACGGAGGTCAAATATGTCTGCCGGGACTGGAGCTGACGCCTGGCACCGGAAAACCGAAACCACGAAAACGGGAAACCAGATACAATGCTGAGAAACGATCCGCTGGAGCAGTGGGACCGCGACCACTTCATCCATCCCTCCACCCATCTCGCGCAATTCGCCCGCGGCGAGATGCCGGAACGGATCGTCACCGGCGCCAAGGGCGTCTACATCGAGGACCGCGACGGCAACCGCCTGCTCGACGGCTTCGCCGGGCTCTACTGCGTCAATATCGGCTACGGCCGCCAGGAGATCGCCGAGGCGATCGCGAAACAGGCGCGCGAACTGGCCTATTACCACGCCTATGTCGGCCACGGCACC
>CAJXKX010000001.1 GCA_913055965.1 uncultured Roseovarius sp. | reverse complement strand
AATATTCGACCGCCGGGTCAAGCCCGCGGCGGAACCATGAGTAACCCGATGTTAGCCGTGAATGTGCATAGAAATGCCGAGAAGACCGGCTTTTACACAGTTGGCGCTAAGCCACCGTCGGGAACAGGGACTGCGGACCATGGCTTTCGAGACCGAGCGCCTGCGCGTACCGGTCGCCGCCTCCGGGCCGGCGGCGCGGCGGGCCGCGCTCGACGAGGCACAGGCGCGGCTCGCCGAGGCGCAGGCCCGCGTTCCCGAGGCGCGCGCCCGTCTGGAAGAGGCGCGCGCCGCCCTCGAGGAGGCGGAGATCAACTATCGCGCGGCGACCGGGCTCGTCGAGAGCGGCTTTGCGTCCGAGACCCGCGTCGCCGCGACCCGCGCCGCGCTGCGCGCCGCCGAGTCGGGGGTGGAAAGTGCCACCTCGGGGCTGGAAACGGCGCGGGCCAACATCGAATCGGCGCGCGCGGGCGTCACCGCCGCGCAAGAGGAGATCGACCGTCTGACGATCCACGCGCCCTTCGGCGGCGTGCTGGAAACCGAGACCGCCGAACTGGGCAGCCTCCTGCAGCCCGGCGCGCTCTGCGCGACGGTGCTGCGCCTCGATCCGATCATGCTGGTGGGCTTCGTCTCGGAAACCGACGTGGCGCGGGTCGGGCAGGGGGCCCCTGCGCGGGCGCGCACCGCTTCCGGTCAGGAGGTGACGGGCGAGGTGAGTTTCGTTTCGCGCTCGGCGGACGAGACCACGCGCACCTTCCGCGTCGATGTGCGCGTGCCCAATCCCGACCTTGCGCTGCGCGATGGCGAGACGGTCGAGATCACCATCGCCGCCGAGGGGCGGCGCGCCCACCTGGTGCCGCAATCGGCGCTGACGCTCGATGACGCCTGCGACATGAAAGAGATCGGCGCGCGCTACGGGCTGGTCGGTGACGCATGGTTCAAGGCCAACGGCGAGAACTTCCGCGCCGGTGTGGACCGAGACGCGGATTACCGACTGCCTGAATGCGCTGACTGACACCGTCGCTGGCGGCACGCGCTGTCCGCCGTGCCGCCAGGGCATCGATGCCCACCGAACCCGATCCGGCACCCGCGGCGCCCCCCCCTGCCGCCCTGCGTGCTGCCGGACGATCAAGCTGAAAGATGCGGGATGTCCTCTCTTCTCTCCGTGCAGGATCTGCACAAGTCATATGGAAATCTGGAGGTGCTGAAAGGCATCGGCTTTGACCTCTCCGCAGGCGAAAAGCTGGCGCTGATCGGGCCGTCGGGCTCCGGGAAATCCACCTGCCTTCGCTGCGTGAACTTTCTGGAGAAACCGACTTCGGGCACCATTCTCCTCGGTGGGGACAGGGTCGGTGCGAAAGCCGGCGAACGACCGATGTCCAATCGCGAGCTTGCGCCGCAGCGCGCGCAGATGGGGATGGTGTTTCAGGGCTTCAACCTGTGGCCGCACCTTTCCGTGCGCGAGAATGTCGCGACCCCCGTGCGAAAGGTCCAAGGCGAAAGCGCGCCGGTCGCCCGCGCGCTGGCAGAAGAGATGCTTGCCAAGGTCCGGATGGATCACAAGGCCGACGCCATGCCGGAGCAATTGTCCGGCGGCCAGCAGCAGCGTGTCGCCATCGCACGTGCGCTCGCGCAAAGGCCCAAATTGATGCTGTTTGACGAACCGACCTCTGCACTTGACCCCGAATTGGTGGGCGAGGTGCTGAATGTCATTCACGAACTGGCCGACGAGGGGCGCACCATGCTCCTCGTGACGCACGAGATCGCCTTTGCTCGTGATGTCGCGGACAGGGTGATGTTCCTCTATGACGGCCTGATCGAGGAAGAGGGCCCCGCGCGCGAGGTGATTGAACGCCCACAGCGCGACCGGACCAAAGCATTCCTCAGCCGGATGCACGGGTAGTCCGATGGAATTCTGGCTCTCAACCATCATGCCGGGTCTGTTGACCGGCGCGGTCGTGACGGTGTCGGTGACGGTCGCATCGCTTCTCATCGCGGTAACGCTGGGATTTGGCCTCGCGGTCCTGCGCCAGTTTCCCCGGGTCCGCTTGCTGAACTTCGCGATCGACGCCTATGTCGAGTTCTTCCGCAACATCCCTGCCCTCTCGCATCTGTTCATCCTCTATTTCGGCCTGGCCGCTGTCGGGATCAAGATCACTTCCATTCCTGCCGCGATCATCGGGCTGGGCCTGATCGGCGCGGCCGTGACCTGCGACATCTATCGCAGCGGCTTTCTCGCCCTCGGTATCGGTCAGGTCGAAGCGGCGCGGGCCGTGGGCATGACGCCGGTTCAAACGATCAGGTTCATCCTGTCGCCGCAGGCGATCCGGGTGGCATTGCCGCCCTTGGGCAACTACGCGCTGCAATTGATGAAGGATACCTCCATCGTGTCGGCCATCGCCGCCCCCGAGATCATGTTCTATGCGCGTTCGATGGTGACCTCGTCGTTCCAGACCACGCTCATCTACAGCTCGGCCGCGATGGTCTACCTGCTCATGAGCTTGCCGCTCGCCTATGCCGTCACCCGCCTGGAGCACAGGTTCGGAGGCAAGGCAAATGCTTGAGTTCCTCGATGTCTACGCCCGCCACGCGGATCAATGGGGCCCGCGCCTGGCCGATGCGGCGGTGGTTTCGGCCCGGATTTCGATCCTCGGCTTCATGCTGGCCACCGTGGTCGGATTGATCCTCGGGCTGGCGCAGGAAGCCAGCTCCCGGATCGTCCGCACCGTCGTTCGCGGCTACATCGTGTTTTTCCGCGGCGTCCCTGTCCTCGCGATCCTGTTCCTGATCTATTTCGGCCTTCCCGGCGTCGGCATCGTCTTCGATGCCGAGCCCGCCGCGGTCGTCGGACTGGGGCTCGCTTTCGCCGCACAGATGGCCGAGGTCTTCCGCGCGGGGCTTGGCGCGATTCCCAGGGGGCAATGGGAAGCGGCGATGAGCGCGGGGTTTCGCCCTGCCCAGACGCTGTTCCTGATCATCCTGCCGCAAGTCGTGCGGATCATCGCGGCCCCCGTGATCGTGACCTTCGTCGCGCTGCTGAAAGACAGTTCGCTCGCCTCGCTGATCACGGTCAACGAACTGGTGCTGGAAGGCCGCGCCCTGGCCACGGAATACTTCCTGCCGCTGCATATCTACATCTGGGTCGGCGCGATGTATTTCCTGATCGCCTTTCCCCTGTCGATGCTGGCGAAATACCTTGCCAAACGGGCGCGGGGGGCGCGAGCGTAGTGGCGAAGCACCCGTTGATCGGCGTCACCGTGGACCACATGGAGCATCCGACGGAGACGACCGAGAGCACTTACACGGTGCGCGCAAACTATGTCACGGCACTGCGTCTATCGGGGGCGACGGCCATCCTGCTCCCGTGTGATATCGCTGCCATTCAAAGCTATCTCCGCCTGTGCGACGGCTTCCTCGTCACAGGTAGCGAACCCGGAGAAGCCGGGACCACGCTGCGTCAGGACTTTGAAAGCGAACTGTTGCAGCAGACGCGGGACCGGCACATTCCCACATTCGGCATATGCAACGGGATGCAGGTCATGGGGCAGATGCTCGGGGGCGAACTGCACAGCACCGGGCAACGGGGGAACGGCATTGATCACAAGCCGCGCGCCTATCCAACCGCGCCGGCCCATGATCTGACCATGGCACCGGAGGGCTTCCTGGGCCACTTGGCCGGCACAAGCACGACCAAGGTCAATAGCTATCACATGCAATATCTCTCGGACGGCGGCAGTTTCGATGTCCTCGCCCGCGCGCCGGACGGGGTAGTCGAGGCGATCGCGGCCCGGAATCACCCGTTCTTCGTAGGCGTTCAATGGCACCCCGAGTATCTGTTGTCCGCGTTCGATCATGCCCTGATCGAACGGTTCGTCGCGGCTTGCCGCAACCCCACCCCGTCCGACGCGTGCCGCGACCCGGGCGTGCGATAAGGGACCGGTGCAGCCGGGACCGCGGCGATGGAGGCGGCTAGGGATGCCGTTCCGGCCTTTCCGCCGCTGCCAGCGCCGCATGCCAGATCGCCTCACGTGTCAGGTCCAGGTCCTCGGCCCGCAGGGCGAGCGATGGATAAAGCTTGCCCGGTGACTTGAAGACGCCATTGGCCCGCAAGGTGCTGTTCCAGACCTCGTTGATCGCCGGATCGCGGTGCTTCGCGTTGCGGTAATCGACCGGATCGGCATCGGTGAAGTAGATGTCGAACAGGGTCGGATCGCCGCAGATGCGGTGGGCGATTCCCTGCTCCGTCAGAGCGGAAGCCTGCATCTCCATCAAGGCCTGGCCCAGCGCACGCAGCCGCTCGTACTGCCCCGGACGCCGCAGGATCTCCATCGTCTTGAGCCCCGCGGCAGAGGCTACCGGATTGCCCGAGAGCGTGCCGAGCTGCATCAGCCAGTTCTCAGCCCCCACGGCCGCCTTGTCGAAATGCGCCATGATCTCGGCACTCGCCCCGAACGCGGCCAGGGGAAAGCCGCCGCCGATGATCTTGCCCAGGGTGCAGATATCCGGCACGACGCCATAGCTTTCCTGCGCGCCGCCATAGGCAAGACGGAAGCCGGTGACGATCTCGTCGAAGATCAGCAAGACGCCGTGTTTGTCGCACAGATCGCGCAACCCTTGCAGAAAACCGGGCTGGGCCGGGATGATCCGCTGCAACGGCTCGACGATGATGGCGGCGATGTCGTCGTGTTCGGCGAGAAGCGACTCCACCGCCCCCAGATCGTTGAACGGCGCGATGAGCATCTCGTCGGCCACCGCCTGCGGGATGCCTGCGCTGTCGGGCACCGGCGTCGGAAAATTGACCTCGCGGGCGGGGGCGAGGCTCATCTGCGCCTCGGCGCTCATCCCGTGATAGCCGCCCTCGAATTTCAGGATCTTCGGCTTGGCCGTGAAGGCCCGCGCCAGCCGCATCGCATACATGTCCGCCTCGCCGCCCGAGGTGACGAAACGCACCTGCTCGCAGCAGGGCACCGCGTCGACAATCGCCTCGGCCAGTTCGATGCCGCGCGCGTTGTTGGCAAAGAACGTCATGCCCCTTGGCAGTTGCTCCAGCACCGCCTCCATCACTTCCGGGTGGCCATGCCCCAGCAGCATCGGGCCGGAGCCGATCAGGTAATCCACGTATTCGCGGCCGTCCTCGTCCCAGACGCGGGCGCCCTGCCCCCTCGCGATCACGACAGAGGCGTCGAAATTGCCGAACCCGGCGGCGGGCAGCACCTCGCGGGCGCGGGCGATCCAATCGGCCTGGCTGTGAATGCGGTTCATTCTGTCACTCCAGTATCAGGTCGGGCGTGCCGAGGCGGTCTTGATCGACGGTGATGCCAAGCCCCGGCCCATCGGGCGGCGCGATGCGGCCAGCCGCGCGGTCCGGCGCATCAGATGCAAGGCGCGGGCTGACATAACCCGACAGGTCGCAAACGTTCAGAACGCGGTCGGGCCGCGTCGCGGCCCCCAGATGCAGCGCGGCGACGGTCACGATATCGCTGCCCCAGGTGCACTCAACGCACATCTTTGCCCCCAGATGCAGGCACAGGTCGCGCGCCCGGCGCGTGGCCGACAACCCCCCGAATTTCGACAGCTTGAGCGCGACCGCGTCCATGATGCCGAAGCGGTGCGCGGCAAGCAAAGAGGCCGTGTCATGCGCCAATTCGTCCAGCTTCATCGGCAGACCCGTCGCCGATTGCACGCGGGCGCACTCCTCCAGCGTGGCGCAGGGTTGCTCCAGCATCACATCCAGATGCGCAGCACCACGGCCCACGCGGATCGCGTCCAGCGTGGTCGCGCCGCAGTTCCAGTCGCCATAGACCAGCGGGCCGGGGCCGACAGCCTCGCGCACCTTGGCCAGCCGTTCCACGTCCGTCTGCCAATCACCGGACGCGCCCAGCTTGACCTGAAACTGCGTGATCCCCTGCGCCTGCGCCTCGCGGGCAATGCGGGCCATCTCATCCGGCTCGATGCAGGTGATGGAGTGGTAGAGCGGCAAGGTCTCTTGCCGCCGCCCGCCCAGAAGCGCATGGATCGGCAGCCCCGCCACCTGTCCGGTGATATCCCACAGCGCGATATCCAACGCGGATTTGGCATAGACATGGCCCGGCAGAAACGCATCCGCGCAGGCCATCAGCGCCTCAACCCCGACAGGATCGCCGCCAAGGATGACAGGCGCGAGTTCCTGCAAGGCCGGCGCCGCGCCGCGGGCATAGGCGGGCAGGTAATGCGGGATCGGGCAGACCTCGCCCCAGCCCGTCAGCCCGGCATCGGTATCGAGCGCGATGACAACCGTTTCGACGGTATCGCAGGTCTTGCCATCGGCCATGTGATAGGCCGTGTGGCTGGTCAAAGGCACATGCCAGAGGCGCAGCCGGGTGATGCGCTGCCCTGTGCCGACGGGTGCCAGGGATGGGGCGGCGATCCGGTTCATTCGGCGGGCTCCGTGACAGTGTCGGCGCGCGGCTTCAGGCTCTCGGGATCGTAGGCCGGCGCGCCCAGCACGCGGGCGGCGCGGGGCGTGCCGTGAATCACCACCTCGAGGGCGGTCCCGGGGGGGGCCGCCTGCGGCTTGACGTAGGCGAAGGCGAGGATTTTGCCGACGGTATGGCCATAGGCGACCGACGCGGTCGCGCCGACGACCCTGCCATCCAGCATCACCGCCTCGCCGCCATGCCCGTCGATCTCGCCGTCGGGCTCGATCTCAAGATAAGCGCAGACCCAGGGCAGATCGGTGTTCAGGGTCCTGTCGCGGCCCAGATACGCCTTGTCCGTCCGGGCAAAGCGCAGCACATCCGCCTCGGCCAGCGTGACCTCGTTGGTGAGCTCCCCTGCCCCCTTGAAGCCCTTTTCCATCCGCATCACGTTCATGGCGAAACTGCCGTAATCGGCGATGCCATACGCCTCGCCCGCCTGCCAGAGTGCCGCGTAGACATCCGCCATGGCGTCAAACGGCATGTGCAATTCCCAGCCGAGTTCCCCGGCATAAGACATGCGGAACGCCCAGACGCTGTGCCCCGCGACAGTGATTTCCCGCGCCGACAGCCAGCGGAAGGCGGCATTGTCCAGCCGCGCCTCGGTGCAGGCACCCAGCACCTCGCGCGACCTTGGGCCGTTGAGCGACAGAGCGCCCCATGTCTCGGAAAGGGCCGTCACGGTCGTATCCTCGTCGCCGCGCTGCTGTGCCAGGTGATCCAGCAAGCGCTGCTCGAAGAACGCCGCGCAGACGAGGTAGAATCTATCCTCGGCCATCCGCACGATGGTGGTTTCCAACTCGATCCGGCCACCACGGTTGAGCATATGCGTGAGCGTGATCGACCCCACCTTCTGCGGCATCCGGTTCGCCGTCAGCCGATCCAGCAGCGCATAGGCATCCGGCCCCTCGACCAGCACCTTGGTAAAGGCGGTCACGTCCATGATGCCCACGCGCTCGCGCACCGCTTTGACCTCGGCTGCCACCATATCGTCCACCACCGTGCGGCGGAACGCATAGTGATCTTCCTGCGCCACGCCATCCCGCGCGAACCAGCGAGGGCGCTCGAACCCATAGACCTCCTCGAACACCGCGCCCTTGGCCTTGAGCGTGTCATACAAAGGCGACGGCTTGATCGGACGCCCCGCCAGACGGTTGAAATGCGGAAACGGAATCTCGTGGCGCAGGCAGTAATCCTCTTTGGCCTTCACCACCTGCCACTCCTTGTCGGCGTAACTGCCGAACCGGCGCGGGTCATAGTCGCGCATCGATATATCCGCCGCGCCATGCACCATCCAGCGCGCCAGTTCGCGCGTCAGCCCCGGCCCCCAGCCGATGCCGATCTGCGTACCGCAGCAGCACCAGTAATTCCTCACGCCCGGCGCCGGGCCGATCAGCGGATTGCCGTCCGGCGGGTGCGAAATCGCGCCGTGCACATCGCGGCTAATGCCCAGTTCCGCGAAAATCGGCATCCGGTTGAGCGATTCCTCCAGCCACGGCATGACACGGTCATAATCCGCCGCGAACAGCTCGTTTTCGGCCTCCCAGGGGCAGTGATCCTCCCAGACCGTGTTGGGATTGGTCTTCTCGTAGATGCCGATCAGGCCCTTCTTCTGCTCCATCCGGATATAGCCCGACACCTTGCGGTCATCGCGGATCACCGGCAACTCGCGCTCCAGCTCGCGGAACTCGGGCACCTCGTCGGTGACGAAATAATGATGCGTCATCGAGGTCATCGGCAGTTGCAGGCCCGACCATTCCCCCATCTGCCGCGCATAGGTGCCGCCCGCGTTGACCACATGCTCGCAAAGGATGGCCCCCTGTTCGGTCTCCACCAGCCATTCGCCCGAGGCCGCCTGCGTGATGTTCGTGGCCCGGGAGCGGCGGATGATCCGCACACCCCTCGCCCGCGCCCCCGCAGCCATGGCCATGGTCACATTCGTCGGGTCGACATGGCCATCATCGGGCGTGTGCAAAGCCCCCAATACACCGTCGAGATTGTAGAACGGGTGCAGTTCGGCGATGCGCCCCGGCCCGACCAGCTCGATATTGAAGCCCAGCGACCGCCCGACCGACAGCGTGTGGCGCAGCCAGTCCATCTCGTCCGCGGTATAGGCCAGCCGGAACGACCCGCAGCCATGCCACGTCACCGCCTGCCCGGTCTCGGCCTCGAGCCCGCCGGAATAGAGGCCGATGTTGTAATCCACGCATTTCCCGAGGCTGAAGGACGAGGTGGAATGCGTGATCTGCCCCGCCGCATGCCAGGTGCTGCCGCTCGTCAGTTCGGCCTTTTCCAGCAGCACCACCTCCGGTCCCCAGCCCTCGTGCGCGAGGTGATAGGCAAGGCCCACCCCCATCACGCCACCGCCGACGATGACCACGCGGGCGTGGCCGGGAAACTCTCTGTCCGACATGGTCGATTCCTTTGTCCGGGAGTCGCAAAACTTGTGGACAGGCTATGGGGACATGTGTACCACTGTCAATCATGAATGGGACAAATATATCATCGCGGGTTCTGGAGCGTCTCACCGAAGAGTGGGACGCCCTGACACCCGAAGCGCAAAAGGCCGCACGCTACGTGCTGGAGAACCCCAACGACGTGGGGGTCTCCACCGTGCGAGAGATCGCCGAGGCAGCGAACGTGAAGCCCAACACCTTCGTGCGCATGGCCCGGCAGGTGGGCTTTGACGGCTACGAGGATTTCCGCGCGCCCTTCCGCGAGGCGATCCGGCAGGGGGCCGTGAGCTTCCCCGACCGCGCGCGCTGGTTGCAGGATATCCGCCGCTCGGGCGATCTGGGCGGGCTCTATGCCGACATGGCCGAAGGCGCGATCCGCAACCTTGAAGAGACATTCGCCGGGATCGACGCCGAGGCGCTGAAATCCGCCGCCGAGGCGATCTGGAACAGCCGGCAGGTCTTTACCTTGGGCGTTGGCGTGAACAACGCCAATGCGCGCAACTTCACCTACCTCGCCTCCACCGGCATGGTGCAGTTCCACGCCATTCCCCGCCCCGGCTCGACGCCCACGGATGATCTGGCCTGGGCAGACAAACGCGATGTTCTGATCGCCATGTCCATGCGGCCCTACCGCACCGAGGTCGTGGCCGCCGTCGAGGTGGCCCGCGAACAGGGCCTCACCATCATCGGCCTGAGCGACAGCCCCGCCAGCCCGATCATCCGCGCCGCCGATCACGGCTTTGTCGTCGCCGTGGACACGCCGCAATTCTTCCCGTCCTCGGTGTCGACCATCGCCCTGCTGGAGACGCTGCTCAGCTTCGTGATCGCGGTGGCCTCGGACGAGATCGTCGACCGGGTCGAGAAATTCCACCGCCGCCGCCATCAGCTTGGCATCTACATGGAGGAGCCGGAATGAACGACATGCCCGCGCCTGTCCGGTCACTCGACGCGCGCTACTACACCGATCCGCAGATTTTCGAGGTCGAGAAGACCGGGCTTCTGGCCCGGACATGGCAATTCGCCTGCCACGCCAGCCAGTTGGAGAACGCGGGCGACTACGTGGCCTTCGACCTGAACGACGAGAGCCTGTTCGCGATCCGCGGGCGCGATGGCGTCATCCGCACCTTCTACAACGTCTGCCAGCACCGCGCGCATCAGCTTGTCAGCGGCGAAGGCTCGACCCGCGTCGTGGTCTGCCCCTATCACGCCTGGACCTATGAGCTGACCGGACGCTTGCGCGCCGCCCCCAACGCCAAATCGGTGCCCGGCTTCGACGCCTCGAAAATCTGTCTGACCGAAGTGCGCACCGAGGTCTTTCTGGGCTTCGTCTTCGTCAACCTCGACCCGGACGCCGATCCGATGGACACTTGGTTCCCGAATGCCCGCACCGAGTTGGAAGAGTTCGTGCCGCATTGGGCCGATCTCAAGCCGCTGGAATGGGTCGAGATCCCGGAAAATTGCAACTGGAAAGTCTCGGTCGAGAATTATTCCGAATGCTATCACTGCAGCCTGAACCACCCGACCTTCGCCACCGGCGTGATCCGTCCCGAAACCTACGATATCCAGCCGCAGGGCCATTGCCTGCGCCACACGACGGAATGCAACGACCTGAGCCAGATGACCTATGACATCGACAGCGGCTTTGCCAACAATGACAAATATTCGTCATGGTTCCTCTGGCCGATGTTCTCCTTCCAGGTTTATCCCGGCAACCTGCTCAACACCTACCATTGGCGCGCCGTCGATGCGGGCCACGTCGTGGTCTGGCGCGGCTGGTATTCCGTGGGCGGCTACGACGACGAGACCGTCCGCCGCATGGCCCAGCAGGATCGCGCGACCACGGTCGAGGAAGATATCCACCTGGTCGAGTCGGTGCAGCGCGGGTTGAGGTCACGCGGCTACGTGCCCGGTCCGCTGGTCGTCGATCCCGGCTGCGGGGTCAATTCCGAGCATTCCATCCTGCATCTGCAACGGTGGATGCGCGCGGCAGTCGATGGCTGACACGCGCCTTTGAGAGCTTGACCCCACCGATGACACGGCAGCGGCCCGGGCAAGCGGGCGGCGGCGCGTCGCTTCGCCACTCTCAGCCTGCGGGCAAGACTTGCGATCTCTGCTGGCCCAGACCCGCGATCCCGAGGGTGACGACCTCGCCGCCGCGCAGGAAGCGCTGCGGCGACTGGCCCATGCCCACGCCCGGTGGCGTGCCGGTCGAGATGATATCGCCCGGCTGCAGGCTCATGAACCGGCTGCAATAGGACACGAGGTGCGGGATCCTGAAGATCAGCGTGGCGGTCGATCCGGTCTGCATCCGCGCGCCATCCACGTCGAGCCACATGTCGAGCGCGTCGATATCGGCGATCTCGTCCAGCGTCACGAGCCAGGGGCCCGTCGGCCCGAAGGTGTCGCAGCCCTTGCCCTTGTCCCATGTGCCGGCGCGCTCGATCTGGAATTCGCGTTCCGAGACGTCGTTGACCACGCACAGGCCCGCCACATGGCTCATCGCGTCCGCCTCGTCGATATAGACGCCCGGCTCGCCGATGACGACGCCGAGTTCCACCTCCCAGTCGGTCTTGACCGAGCCGCGCGGGATCTGGATCGGATCGTTCGGACCGACGACCGCCGAGGTCCATTTGTTGAAGATGATGGGCTCTTCGGGGATCGGCATGCCGGCCTCTGCGGCGTGATCGGCATAGTTCAGACCGATGCAGACGAATTTGCCGATACCGCCGACGCAAGGGCCGAGCCGCAGATCATCCTGCGGGGTGCCCCCGACCACGGGCAGCGTGTCGATATCGAGCGACTGAAGGGCGTTCAGACCGGCGGGGCGCAGCACCTCTCCCGCGATATCGGGCACGATGCCGGAGAGATCGCGCACGCGCCCCGATGTGTCGAGCAGGCCCGGCTTTTCGGCCCCGGGTGCACCATGTCGGAGAAGTTTCATTGGATGTCCTTACCTTCGGAGAGTTGGGTCGTGTCGGTCTGGTGTGCCTGCCCCGGAGTGAGACCGGAAATCGCCTGGATCAGGCTGTCCTCGGTGACCTCTTCGGAGGTGAAGGTTTGCATCACGCGGCCCGAATACATCGCCACGATGCGATCCGAGACATGCAGCACCTCGGGCATTTCAGAGCTGATGACGATCACCGCGTAGCCATGCGCCGCCAGATCGCGGATCAGGTTGTGGATCTCGGATTTGCTGCCCACGTCGATGCCGCGCGTGGGCTCGTCCACGATCAGCACGCTGGGGCGCATCGCCAGCCATTTGCCGATCACGATCTTCTGCTGATTGCCGCCCGAGAGATTGCCCACCGCCTGTTTCCAGCCCGGCGTGCGGATATCGAGCTTGTCGCGATATTGATCGAAGATCGCGATTTCCGAGCCTTCGGCCACGAAGGGCCCGGCCTTGAGGTCATCGACCTGCGGCAGGGTCATGTTGTCGCGACAGTTCATGCCCAGCACCAGGCCTTGCGCCTTGCGGTCCTCGGGGACGAGGGAAATGCCACGCGCGATGGCATCGGCGGGGGAATGGATACGGACCTTTTCGCCGTTCAGGTGAATGGTCCCGGCAGAGGGCTCGCGCAGGCCGAAAAGCGTCTCGGCAATCTCTGTGCGCCCGGCCCCGACGAGGCCGTAAAACCCCAGCACCTCGCCGCTGCGCACGGCAAAGCTCACATCCTCGAACAGCCCGTGGCAGGACAGGTTGCGCACCTCGAGCGCGACCTCGCCCAACTCGTGATGCACGGCGTTGCGGCTCAGATCGAGGCTGCGCCCGATCATGAGTTGCGTCACCTCTTCCTCGTCGGTCTCGGCGGTCACCAGCGTGCCGCGATACTCCCCGTCGCGCAGCACGCTGATGCGGTCGGTGATCCTGAATATCTCCTCCATCCGGTGCGAGATGTAGATGATCCCCACCCCATGCGATTGCAGATCCGCGATCACGTCGAACAGCACCACCTTTTCGGCATCGGTGAGCGAAGCTGTCGGCTCGTCGAAGATCACCGCCTTGGCATCCACGGTCAGGGCGCGGGCGATCTCGACCATCTGCTGATTGGCGATGGACAGGTCGCCGACGCGGGTGCGGGCATCGAAGCCGACCTTGAGCTTTTCGAGGATCCGGTTGGTCCGGGCATAGAGTTCGTTCCAGTCCACCAGACCGAACCGCTTTTCCGGCAATTCACCAAGATAGATGTTTTCCGCGACGCTCAGCTCTTCGGCGAGGCTGAGTTCCTGGTGAATGAAGACGATGCCCTTGGCCTTGGCGTCGAGCGGACCGGACATCGCCACAGGCTCTTTGCCCACGATGATGCGGCCCTCGTCGGGCTGGTGGATGCCGCCCAGCACCTTCATCAGGGTGGATTTCCCGGCACCGTTTTCGCCCATCAGGGCATGGACTTCGCCGGGCAGGATGGCGAGCGAGACACCATCGAGCGCGCGCACGCCGGGAAATGTCTTGACGATGCCTTCCAGCTGCAGAACGGGGGTTTGCGTGGTCATATCTTCAATGCCTCCTTGCCCTTGACGTTCAACTGCCGGTCGAGCAGCAGCACCGCGATCAGGATCAGCCCGATCACGAGATTGACGGTCGAGGTGTCGGCACCGATATGCGCCAGCCCCTTGCGCAGAAGCTGGATCGCCAGCACGCCGCCGAATGTGGAAATGATCGACCCCGCCCCGCCGCTGAGCTTGGTGCCGCCCAGCACCACCGCCGTGATCACCCAAAGCTCGTACAGCTCGCCATCGTTGGGGTTGACGGAGCCGGTCTCGGCATAGAACACCACCGCCGAGAGCGCCGCCAGAGCGCCGATGATCATGAAGTTGATCATCATATGCGGCCCCACCCGGATGCCCGCATTGACCGCCGCCTCGCGATTGTCGCCGATGGCATGGGCGTTGCGGCCATGCACGGTCTTGTTCATCAGAAACCAGATCGCCGCCGTGACGAGCAGCAGAACCCATGTCGCGGTGTGCAGCCCGAGGAATTGCGCCTCGGCGAAATCCACCAGCGTCCAGTTGAGATGGCTGGTCGGCTGTTCGCCGTTATACATGAACACGAGGCCGCGATAGCCCAGCATCGCGCCCAGCGTGACGATGAAGGCATCGACCCCGGTTTTCCACACGATCAGCCCGTTGATCGCGCCCAGCACGGTGCCGGTGAGCACCGCCAGAAGGCACGCCACGGGGATCACCCAATCGCCCAGTCCGCCAAAGACCGGCCATGTCATCGCGTCGAGCAGCACGACGGCACTGAGCGCGTAGGTGGCCCCGACGCTGAGGTCGATATTGCCGTTGACCATGACAATCGTCATGCCCATCGCGATGATGCCGATGGGCGCCGACTGCTTGAACAGCAAGAGCATGTTGCCCGCGTCCATGAAGGCGTTTTCGCTGAGCGACAGGAACTGGCCCGCCACGGTGAAGAAGATCAGCTCGAGGAGGATAAAGCCCCAGATCGCGCCGTTTTTCAGGTAGGTGCTGAGCTTGCCCGGTGTCATTTCCGTTCTCCTGTTCACGCGATGGGGGACCAGAGGCGGCCGCGCTTGGCCGCGATATCGAGCCAGACGGCGAGGATGATGATGACCCAGGTCACGACATACTGGACATAGAAGGGCAGCCCGACGAGCAGCAGCCCGTTCTGGATGAAGCCGAGGATCAGCACGCCGATCACGGTCTTGAAGATCGTGCCCGATCCGCCCATCAGCGAGGCCCCGCCGAGGATCACGGCCGCGAGCACTTCAAGCTCCAACCCCTGCCCGACGGTATTCTGCGAGCCCATCGAACGGCTGGCCTGCAAGAGCCCGGCGGTGGCCACGCAAAAGGCCGAGACCAGATAACAGCTGAACACGACCCGTGCGCGCGGAATGCCCGAGAAGGTCGCCGCCGTGCCGTTGCCGCCCACGGCATAGATCTTGCGCCCGAAGGGTGTCTTGGCCAGCGCCGTGCCGAGCGTGACCGCCAGCAACAGGAACATCAGGATCGGCACCGGGATGCCCAGCACCTCGCCACGCCCGAAGACATCGAACCATGTGCCCGCCTTGTCGGCGATATCCATGTTCTTGCCGCCCGACCAGGTGAGGGTCAGGCCGTGAATGGCCGACAGCATCCCCAGCGTCACGATCAGCGAGTTGAGCCGGAGGTATCCGACGAGGAACCCGATGAACGCCCCGAGCGCGAGCGTCATCGCGAACATCGCCGGTATCGCCAGCGCCGGGCCAAGCTTGTCATGCAGGTCGAGCACCACGATGGTGGAGAATGACATCATCGAGCCGACCGACAGGTCGAGATTGCCGCTGATCACCACGAAGGTCACGCCAAGCGCCATGACCCCGAGGATGGCCGAGGACCGGATCACCCCCATGACATTGTCGGGATCGAGAAACCGGCCATTGGCCAGCGTGAACCCGATCATGAACAGGGCAAAGGCCAGCAAGATGCCCTGCCGGGCGAGAAAACCGCCGATGTCCTTTTTCGTGAGTGTCGCCATGTCGCCCTCCATCGGGTTCCGTCCTTCGGCTCCGCGGATACGCGCGGGCCCACCATGCCGCGTCGCACGGGCGCGCCCGGGACCGGGCGCAGATCGCCATCGCGGCGGGCCCGGCCTCTGATCCCTGGCATGTCCCGCAGAAATCCGGGCCAAGGCTCGCGCGTCGCCGCGCGGGCGCTGCCGTCAAAACACCGGCTTGGTGAAATCGCCCATGTTGTCCTGGGTGATCTTGGGCGTGTCGAAATAGTTGAGCAAGGGCACGTCCTTGCCGTCGAGCACGTCGATCGCCGTCTGCAACGCCGCCTCGGCGTCATCGACCGGGGATTGATAGATCGAGCCCCAGTAATCGCCGCGCTCCATCGCCTCGTAGCCGACCGCGAAATTGGTGGCCCCGACAAAGACGATGCCGTCGCGCCCGGCGGCACGGGCGGCATTGAGCGCGCCCACGCCCATGTTGTCATCGCCGGCATAGACCCCGTCGATGTCGTCATACTTGGTGAGGAAGGCCTCCATCACCGTTTGCGCCTTTTCGCGGTTCCAGTCGCCCGGCTGGGTGTCGAGCACGGTGACATCGGGGCAGATCTCGGGCAGGCGATCCTCGAACCCCTTGGCGCGTTCGATGGCGGTGGTATAGCCCGGCTGGCCGGTGATGTGCACGACCTGCGCCTCACCCGCGATGCCCATGTCCTTGAACTTGTCGCACATGATCTCGGCGGCGCGCGCGCCCTGGGTGATGTTGTTGGGCCCCGAGAAGGACGCGATGAAATCGAACCCCTGCTCGGCGATGTTGGAATTGGTCACGATCACCGGGATTCCGGCCTTCTTGGCCTTGCGCACGGCGGGGATCACCGCCTCGCCATTGGTCGGCCAGATGATGATGGCATCCACCTCCTGCTGGATCAGATCCTCGATCTGCGCGATCTGGCGGGCCACGTCGCCGCCCGCGTCGAGCACAACGGCCTCGATGCCGTCATCGGCCTCGGCGGCGGCGATGAATGCCTGCTCGTAGGTGGTCTGGTAGCTGTCCACGCCGACATTGTTCTGCGTGATGCCGATCCTGTAGCCGTCGGCCTGCGCGGCCGCACTCAGCGCGATGCTGGCGGCGGACGCCGCGAGAACGGTACGAAGTCTCATCAGGTTCTCCTCCCCGAATGTTCCTGTCATGTGCGACTCCCCTCCTCCGAACCGGGGAATCATCGTCCGGAGAGCCGGACAACTGTTCGGAGAGTGCGCGAAAACACGCCCCCGCAATGCAGCAATATTATCCATATCGGATAATTTTTTATCCAAAACGGATATATCTCCGATACTTTCGCACCATAGGTTTCGACACTCTCGAAAGGAGACCCGCGATGGCAAAGAAGAATCCATCCAATCTGACAAATTCTGTGCCGGACGCCCCGCGCAGACCGGCAAGGGAGCCTGCCGCCCTCATGAATGCCCTGGATGCTCATGCACAAGGACCGACGCACGCCGCCCTGGCGACCGGCGACCTGCTGCGCATCCTGACCTTTCTCGAGGATTGCAGCACCGAGCTGGACACCGCCATAGAGCTGCAGGACCCAAGCCCCGTGTTCCGCATGGCGCTGCAGGCGATCAAGGCGCATCTCGAGGCAAGGGTGATGACACCCACGTCCCTGATCGCCGCCAGCAACGTGCCCTATGCCACCGCCAACCGGCGCCTGAAAGAGATGATCGAGGCCGGGCTGATCGAACAGCGCCCGCGCACGAAAACCGGCAAGAGCTTTTCGATGCATCCCAGCGACAAGCTGCTCGAGCAATGGAGCCAGGCGTCGGCGCGGGTCAGACGGCTGGCCGAAATCCATTTCAGCAGGCACAGCAGCCGCGAAGAGGCACGCGATTACTATTTCGGCGGCTCCTACATGACCGCCCATGCGATCCCGCCCCTGCAGGTGTTGCCCGATCCGCTCAAGGTGGCGGGCGGAGTCCGCGTTCTGGTGCATGGCGATCCGACCTTCATGGTGATGGAGAACCTCAAGCGGCAGTTCGAGCAGGTGATCGGCACGCAGATTCATCAGCGCGCCTTTTCCATCGACCGGCTGCGTGACGAGGCGCTGCGCAACGCCGAGCGCAGCGCCAGCCGCTACGACATCATCGCGCTCGACCTGCCCTGGATCGGCGAGTTCGCCGACAAGGGCGTCCTGATGCCGCTCGACGCGGTCATGGATGTGGCGCGGCTCGACCCTGCGGATTTTCACACCGCCGGGTGGACGGCCGCGCATTGGGGCGGCCGCCCCTATGGCGTGCCTGCCCAGACCACGCCGGAACTGCTGTTCTATCGCCGCGATCTGTTCGCCGAGGCGGGGCTGGAGCCGCCCGCGACCACCGATCAGCTGCTCGCCGCCGCGCACGAGATGCACGACCCGCAAAGGGGCCGCTACGGCATCGGCTGGAACGCGGCGCGCGGCACCGCACTCGGCCATACCGTGCTGATGACGATGGCGGATTTCGGCCAGCCGGTGCTCGACCTGCCCGAGGTGGCTGGCGGCTTCGACACGGGCGGGCTGGCACGGCGCGACTACCGCGTGACCATCGACACCGACAAGGGGCTGAGGGCCGCGGAATTCCTGATGGAGCTGCTGCGCTATTCGCCTCCCGACATCCTGTCGATGTCCTGGTACGAACGGGTGCGCCCCTATGCGGCGGGGCGGATCGCTATGGCCTATGGCTACACGCTGCTGGCCCCGTATTTCGAGCTTGACCCGTCCTCGCCCGCGCATGGGCAGACCGGCTATCTGCCGCATCCGCACGGGCCGGGGGCGGCCAATGTGGCCCCTGTCGGGGGCTATGTGATGGGTATTCCGGCCAATCTCGCGCCCGAGCGGGTGGCGGCGGCGGTCGAGGCGCTGCGCGTCTTTACCAGCCCCGAGGCGCAGAAGCTCTATGTGCAGAACGGCAGCCGCACCAACCCGCGCTATTCGGTCGGGGCGGATGCCGAGGTGCGCCGCGCCTCGCCGATATTCGAGGCCGTCGACGCCATGTCCTGGCGCGACGAGCTGCAATTCTGGCCGCGCCCGCCGGTGCCCGAGATCACCGGGATCATCCAGATCTGCGGCGAGGAATTCCACGACATGCTGCGCGGGCTGATCCCCCCCCGCGCCGCCCTGCGCCAGGCCCAGGAGAGGGCCGAGGCGCTGATCGAACATCCCGGACCATCGTGACTTGAGGAGGAGAGACCCATGGACCCGAACCGCCTGAACGGCAAGAACATCCTGATCACCGGTGCCGCCCGCGGCATGGGGGCCGCCAATGCCGAAAGCTTTGCCGCGCAGGGCGCCAATGTCTGCCTCGGCGATCTCGATCTGGACGAGGCACAGAAAACGGCCGACCGCATCAACGCCGCCGGAAACGGGCAGGCCATCGCGGTCAGGATGGATGTGACCAGGCGCGAGGATAACGCCAGCGCTGTCGCCGCCACGGTCGAGGCGTTCGGCTCGATCAATGTGGGGCTGTTCAACGCCGGTCTCAACAAGCCCCGGTTCTTCATGGATATTGACGAAGACAACTGGGACCTGATCATGAACGTGAACACCAAGGCGATGTGGCTTGGCATGCAGGAAACCGCCCGCCAGATGATCGCGCAGGGCCCGATGGAGGGCCACCCCTACAAGCTGATCAACGTGGGCAGCATCGCCAGCCGCAAGCCGCTCGTGGATGTGACGGTCTATTGCACCTCGAAATACGGCTGTCTCGCGCTGACCCATTGCGGGGCCATCGGATTGGCCGAGCACAATATCACTGTCAACGGCTATGCGCCGGGTGTGGTGGTCACACCGCTGTGGGAGCAGTTGGACAAGGACCTTGTCGATATCGGCTTCAAGGAGCGCGAGGGCCAGGCCTATGACGACATCGTGCGCGACGCGCTCCAGATCAAGCGGGTCAGCTATCCCGACGACATCACCGGCACCGCGTCGTTCCTTGCCAGCGACGACAGCGACTACATGACCGGCCAGATGATCCATATCGACGGCGGCTGGTGCATCCAGTGACGCCCTGAGCGGGGGCCCCCGCCCGATCACAGCCTTACCGAAACACACCAACAGTGGGTGCCACGCCCACGCCAAGGAGTATTCCCATGACACGCGCCCTGATGCCCAACATGCTCACCCCGCAAGACCTCGAACCCAACTGGGAGTGGCGCGACCGTCTGCCCGCCCCGGGCCACATGTCGGTCGATTTCGAGCGCCGGATCGACCATGACCGCCTGCGCCGCTACCGCCTTGCGCGCACGCGGCAGGCGCTGCAGGCCTCGGGTGCGGGCACGCTCTTGCTGTTTGACGTGAACAACATCCGCTATGTCTCGGCCACCAAGATCGGCGAATGGGAGCGCGACAAGATGTGCCGCTTCTGCCTGCTGACCGGCGATGACAGCCCCTATGTGTGGGATTTCGGCTCTGCCGCCGTGCATCACCAGCGCTATTCCGACTGGCTGGAGCCCGATCACTGCCTTGCCGGTGTGGTCGGCATGCGCGGCACGATCCCGCCGGAATTCGGCCTGATGCGCAAATATGCCAAGGATATCGCACAGCTCATCAAGGAGGCCGGCATGGCCGACATGCCGGTCGGGGTGGACTATGCCGAAACCGCGATGTTCCACGCGCTTCAGGAGGAGGGGATCAAGGTGATCGACGGCCAGCAGATCATGCTGGCGGCGCGCGAGATCAAGAACTGGGACGAGATCCAGTTGCTCACGCAGGCCGCGTCGATGGTCGATGGCGTCTATCACATGATCTACGAAGAGTTGAAGCCGGGCGTGCGCGAAAACGATATCGTGGCCCTCAGCAACAAGATGCTCTACGAGATGGGCAGCGACGACGTGGAGGCGATCAACGCCATTTCGGGCGAGCGCTGCAATCCGCATCCGCACAACTTCACCGACCGGCTGTTCCGGCCCGGCGATCAGGCGTTTTTCGACATCCTGCAAAGCTATCAGGGCTATCGCACCTGTTATTACCGGACCTTCAATATCGGCCGCGCCACGCCCGCGCAGACCGACGCCTATGTCAAGGCGCGCGAGTGGATCGACGCCTCGATCGCGATGATCAAGCCGGGGGTGAGCACCGACAAGGTGGCCGAGGTCTGGCCCAAGGCAGAGGAGTTCGGCTTTCCTTCCGAGGAGGCGGCGTTCGGGCTGCAATTCGGGCACGGTCTCGGCCTCGCGCTGCACGAGCGGCCCATCATCAGCCGCGCCGTCAGTCTTGATCACCCGATGGAGATCCAGACCGGCATGGTCTTTGCGCTCGAAACCTACTGCCCCGCCGCCGACGGCTACTCCGCCGCGCGGATCGAGGAAGAGGTGGTGGTGACGCCGACCGGCTGCGAGGTGATCAGCCTCTTCCCGGCCGAGGATCTGCCCATCGCGAACCGGTATTGATCATGGCCAATCCGTTCGATCTGACGGGCCGCAAGGCCCTGGTCACCGGCGGCGCGACCGGCATCGGCGAGGGCATCGCCCTCGGCCTTGCCGCCGCCGGGGCCGATGTGGCGCTGACCTATCGCAGCCATCAGCCCGAAGAGACACTTGGCAGGATCGAGGCTCTGGGGCGCAAGGGTGCGGCTGTAAAGGCCGATTTCACCGGCATGGATCAGGCCGGGGCCGAGGAGGTCGTGCGCTTTGCCGCAGATGCGCTCGGCGGGCTGGACATTCTGGTCAACAATGCCGGGATCATCCACCGCGAGGACAGCACCGAGATGGCGCTTGAGGACTGGCAGCGCGTGCTGTCGGTCAACCTCGATTCAGTCTGGCTGCTGTCGCAGGCGGCGGGGCGGCGCATGGTGGCGCAAGGCGCGGGGCGGATCATCATCGTGTCCTCGGTACTGGGCGCGCAGGGCGGGCTGCGCGTGCCGGCCTATGCCGCCAGCAAACACGCGGTGCTGGGTCTGACCAAGGCGCTGTGCAACGAATGGGCGCCGCAGGGCGTCAACGTCAACAGCATCGCGCCGGGCTACACCGCGACGGACAACACGCAGGCGCTGCGCGACGATCCGGAGCGGTCGAAGGCGCTGCTCGACCGTATCCCCGCCGGACGCTTTGCCGAGCCGTCGGAAATCGCCGGGGCCGCCGTCTTTCTGGCGTCGGACGCGGCCAGCTATTGCCACGGCAGCGTTGTGACCGTCGATGGCGGCTGGCTCGCGCGCTGAGAAAGGATGAAAATGGAACAGACACTCGCAGGCAAGACCGCGCTGGTCACGGCAGCCGCAAACGGAATCGGGCGCGCCAGTGCCGAGGCGATGGCCGCGCGCGGCGCGCAGGTGATCGCCACCGATATCGACGGCGCGGCGGTCGCGGCGCTGGCGCAGACCAGCCCCAACATCACCGGGCATCAACTCGATGTGCTGGATGCGGCGGCGGTCGCGGCGCTCGTCGCCTCTGCCCCGCCCGTGCACATCCTGCTGAACTGCGCCGGATGGGTGCATGACGGCACCATCCTCGACTGTGACGAGGCGGTCTGGGACCGGTCGTTTGACCTGAACGCCAAGGCGATGTTCCGCATCACCAAGGCGGTTCTGCCGGGGATGCTGGAGGCGGGGACCGGGTCGGTGATCAATATCGCCTCCATCGTCTCGAGCGAAAAAGGCGCGCCGCGCCGCTTTGCCTATGGCGCGTCGAAGGCCGCGATCATCGGCATGACCAAGTCCATCGCGGCGGATTTCGTCAAACACGGCATTCGCTGCAACGCGATCTGCCCCGGCACGGTGCAAAGCCCGTCGCTGAACGAGCGGCTGGCGGCGACGGGGGATTTCGACGCCGCGCTTGCCGCCTTCAAGGACCGGCAGCCGATGGGGCGGCTTGGCCAACCCGAGGAGATCGCCGAAATGGTCTGCTATCTGGCCGGGGACATGTCGGGTTTCACCACCGGGCAGGCGCTGGCCATTGATGGCGGGTGGTCGATCTGATGGGGCTGGAGCGGGCCGCCTCGATCGACGATCTGCGCCTGCGCGCCCGGCGGCGCATTCCGCGCTTTGCCTTCGATCTGGTCGATGGGGGGGCTGAGGACGAGCGCAACCTGCGCCGCAATGTCGAGGCCTTCGAGGAGATTGAACTGACGCCGCGCTACATGGTGGATGTCTCGGAGATCGACACGCGGGCGACGCTCTTTGGGCAGAGCTATGATGCGCCCTTCGGCATGGCCCCGATCGGCATGCTCAACGCCTTCTGGCCCGGCGCCGACCTGACGCTGGCGAAGCTCTGCAAGCGGCGCAACATCCCCTATGTCGCAAGCTCTGCCGCCTCCACCACGCTCGAGGCCCTCGCTGAGGCGGCCGACGACAACGGCTGGTTCCAGCTCTATGTCTCGAGCGATGCGGATGTGACCGAGGGTCTGATCGCGCGCGCCGAGGCGGCGGGCTATACCACGCTGATGGTCACCGCCGATGTGCCCGCAGCGGGCAAGCGCGACCGCGATATCCGCAACCGGCTTGCCGTGCCGTTCCGGATCACGCCCGAGGTGGTTGCCGGGCTCATTGCCAATCCGCGCTGGTCGCTGGAAACGCTGATCCATGGCAAGCCGAATATCGCCAATTACGCGGACCTTTTGCAAAGCGCCACGTCCTATGCGGATGTCCAGAAGACCCTGATCACACCGGGATTCACATGGGACGACCTGAAACGCCTGCGCGCGCGGTGGAAGGGCACGCTTCTGGTCAAGGGCATCCTGCATCCGCAAGACGCGGCGAAATGCGCGGAGCTTGGCTGCGACGGCATCGTCGTCTCCAACCATGGCGGTCGGCAAGTCGCCTTTGGCCCCGCCACCATCGACGCGCTCCCGGAGATTGCGGAGGCTGTCGGGGACCGCATGACCGTCATCCTCGACAGCGGCATTCGTCGTGGCGCGGATGTCCTGAGGGCCAAGGCGCGCGGCGCGGATTTCGTCCTTGGCGGTCGGGCCTTTGCCTATGGCGTGGGTGCCGGAGGCCGCGCCGGTGCCGAGCGGGCGTTCGAGATACTGAGCCTGGAGTTGACCCGCGCTCTTGGGCAAATCGGCACACCCTGCTACCGCACCGTCGATGCATCGGCGCTCGCAGCGCCCCCCTGGAGACGGCCCGAGGGGCCGCGGCTCAGGAAATCAGGGCGATGACGAGGAGGGCAATCCGGCCCAGCCAGACCGCGCCGCGCTTGACGGGGCCCGGCCTGCGCCGCGCCATTCCCGAGAGCGAAGACTCGAGACCCCAGGAGGACAGCAGCAGCACGGCGATCGCGCCCATTTCGACCAGGTCCAGCCCATGGGACCGAAGATCCGGGCTCCAGAACGCACGCCCCTGCCAGAACATGAAAAACAGAAGCGCGGCCGCCCCGATCGCCGCCGCCGCCACGATGCGCTTCGCTCTTGGGTGCTGCGGCGTGATCGTCATTCCGGCTGATTACGAGGAAACGGGGGGCCGGGCAAGCGGCGCAGCCGCCCCGCTCATCCCTCGCCCCCGTCCCGCGCGAGGCGCACCCCCAGCATCTGCCAGCGCTGATGCGGGTAGAAGAAGGTGCGGTAGCTGGCGCGCATCTGCGCAGCGGGCGTCACGCAAGAGCCGCCCCGCAGCACCATCTGCCCCGACATGAACTTGCCGTTATACTCCCCCAACGCCCCGTCCGCCGGGCGAAAGCCGGGATAGGGCAGAAAGGCGCTCTGCGTCCATTGCCAGACATCGCCCCAGAGGCCCGGCCCGCCCAGCGGATCAAGCGCGCCGCTTTCCAGGAAATTGCCCGCGACCGGCGTCGCGGCGGCCGCAGCCTCCCATTCGGCCTCGGTCGGCAGGCGCGCACCCGCCCAGCGGGCAAAGGCCTCGGCCTCGTAATAGCTGACATGGACGACCGGCGCGTTCATGTCCACCGGAGCCGCCCCGCGCAGGGAATAGCGCCACCATTCTCCGTCCTGCCGCCACCAGTAGAGCGGCGCGTCCCAGCCCTCGGCCCGCGCGCGCGCCCAGCCATCCGACAGCCAAAGCGTCTGCGTCTCGTAGCCGCCATCGGCGATGAAGGCGGCCCATTTGCCATTGGTCACAAGCCGCGTGGCCAGCGCGAAAGGCTCCAGCCAGACCTTGTGGCGGGGGCCCTCGCAGTCATAGGCAAACCCCGCCCCGTCATGGCCGATCACGACCAGCCCGCCCGGATGCGGCGCAAAACGCAGCGGGTCGGCCTGCATCGCGGGGCGCGGTGCCGCACCAGGCGCATAGGCGGGCAGGAGCGGGTTGAAGGACAGGCCGTGCAGCAGGTCGGTCAGCAGGAGTTCCTGATGCTGCATCTCGTGGTGGCAACCCAGTTCGACAAGATCGAGGATGGCTTGCAGATCCTCCCGACCCTCGGCGATGAGGGCCGCGATGGCGTGATCCACTTGCGCACGCCAGTCCCGGATTTCGGCCAATGCGGGCCGCGAGAGGAGCCCGCGCCGGTCACGCGCGTGGCGCGGTCCGGCCTGGACGTAGTAGCTGTTGAAGAGCGTGGCAAAGCGCGGGTCGGGCGAGCGATAGCCCGCCGCATGGCGCCCGAGGACGAACGCCTCGAAAAACCACGTGGTATGCGCGAGGTGCCACTTCGCGGGGCTGGCATCCTCCATCGACTGGAGCATCATGTCCTCCGGCGACAGGGGCGACGCCAGAGCATCGGTCCGCGCGCGGGTCTGCGCGAAGAGGCGCGCGATGCGCGCCTCGCGGGGGGTGGCGTCGGTTGCGGTCATGGCAACGGCCCTCCTCATCCGGCCTAATGGCCGCGCGCGATCCAGTCGAGGATATGTCCGGCCAGTTCCCCGGGGGCGCCGTTGCGCTCCTCCGGCCAGTAATGCAGCGTCGGGGCGGACATATGCGCGACCGATACGGTCTCGGTGCTCGGCCAGCCGCCGTGCTCGGGCGGGACCGCCCCGGTCACGACCCCCTCGAGCATCGCGGGCATCACCAGACCCGGATTGCCGAAGATCGCCAGACGCGGCGTGTCGGTGGTGGCGAGGTAGGTGGCGAACTCGGTGAATTCCGCGAGGTTCTGCGCCTTCTGCGCGGGCGTTCCGGGATCGCTCTCGCGCGCGCCGACAAAGCCCAGGCACTCACGGTCGAATAGCTCTGCCTGCCGGTGCGCGGGCGTGGGGCGTGCACGGTGATAGACGGCGGCCTCGGCGTCTTCGAGGTCGCGCGTCATCGTGCGGAAGGGCAACGGCTCCGCCCCGTTGAACGCGTTGTTGAAGAGCAGCGTCTCGGTAAAGAAATTGGCCTCGGTCGAGAGCGCGACACCCTCCTCCGACAGCACCGCCTCGATGAAGGGCGGGACGCGGTCGCGCGGCAGCGGGCCGAGCACGGTTTCGAAGAACGCGATGCCCGCCACCTCATCGGGGTTGCGCGCGGCATAGAGAAATCCGGTGAAGCCCATGTCGAACAGCACCAGCCGGACCTTTTCCAGCCCGAGCGTGTCGACGAATTCGCCGATCCAGTCGGCGTAATGGCCAGCGCAGGGCACGCCGCCGCGCACATCGGGCGTGTGGTCGGAATAGCCCCAGTTCGGCTGATCGATCGCGATCACCCGCTGACTCTGCGCAAGGTGGGGGATCACCTCGCGCCAGACATAGGCCTGCGTCGGGATGCCGTGGACGAGCAGAAGCGGCACCTCGCCCTCTCCCTCGTCGAGATAGTGCACGCGCGGCCCCGAGGGCAACCGTGCATAATGCGCCGCGTAGGGATATCCCGCATAGGCGGGGGCGCCCGCCTCGGGGCGCACGATCTCGTCCGCCCGGGCGACGGACAGGGCAAGCGCGGTGATCGCGGTGGACATGGCCAGGGCGAGCGCAACGCTGTGCCTTGTGGTGAACTGACGAAACATCGGGCATCTCCGCATGTGTTTGGATGCCCGCACCCTAGCGATCAGACTTGCAGGCCTGAATGCTCAATACCGCGCCTTTAAATCGCAAAATTGCACCAGGCTATTCATGCCCCGCCCCCGTGATTGCCGGTCACGAGATCGGCGTGCCGCTCCACGGCCTCACATATGAAGCGGACACAGACGCGCACGCGCTCGGTGGTCCTGAGATCGGGATGCGTCAGCACCCAGCCCTGACGTCCCTTGTAGGGCGGATGGCCCAGCACCCGCACCAGCCCGGGCTCCGGATCGCCGATCAGGCAGGGCAGCACCGCCATGCCCATCCCCGCCTTGGCGGCCTCGACCTGCGCCAGCGGGTCGGCGCAGTCGTGCCAGACCCGGCACCGCGGAAAGGGCGTGTCGGCCACCCATGCGGGCAGGTCCTCGCTGTCGCCCCAGCCCAGCCAGGTCGCCGTCGGTGCCTCGCCGTCGAATCGGTGGGCGGCGACGTAGTCCGGCGTGGCATAGATCGCGTCCGCGAATCGCGGCAGCCGCCGTCCGAACAGGTAGGAATCGGGCTTCTCCTGGAAACGCACGGCGATGTCCGCATCGCGGCGCGACAGGTCGGACAGCGCGTAGGTCGGGATGATCTCGAGCCGCACATCGGGGTAACGGGCGGCGAACTCGGCCAGGTGCGGCATGATCAGCCGTTCGGCAAAGACCGGCGGCATGGTGATCCGCACCGTTCCCGACAGCCGGGCATCCTGCCCGAAGACATCGCGCTGAAGCCCCAGGATCTCGGTCTCGGCGCGCTCGGCGCGTGGCAGCGCCGCCGCGCCCACCTCGGTTAGCGAAAACCCGTCCGGTCCACGATCGAACAGCCGCGCGCCAAGCCCGGCCTCAAGTTCGGTCAGGCGGCGCGACACGGTGGAGTGGCTGACCCGCAAGAGCTGCGCCGCCGCGCGCACCGAACGGCCCCGATGAACGGCAAGGAAGATTCGAAGCTGATCCCAGTCGAGATCGCGCATGGCATCATGTCTCCATGGTTCAAATATGAAATGCAAAGCGGCATTATTCGGCATCGTCATCTCGCTACCGCTCCACATAAGGTGCCGCGAAGGATCCGGCAATGCAAGGACATCGCGACATGACACAGGTCGAGATACAGGCGAACACAGCGGCGCGCGCCCTGCCCGGGATCGAGGGCGCGATCCGGAACCCGGACAACCCGGCGCATTTCATGACGGCGCGCCCCATCGGCGCCCGGCTGCGGGCGTGGTGGCGCAAGACCCTGCTCTGCGACACCTTCGCGGCGCTGCAGGTCGTCGAGGTCGGTCACATCGTCTACCCGCCGCGTCTCTACGTGCCGCTCGACCACATCCGGCCCCGCGTCACAGCTGGCCCGATCCGCACGACCTGCCCGCTCAAGGGCCACGCCCGCTACCTCTCGCTCGGGGAAGAAGAGATCGGCTGGACCTATGAAACCTTCGATTTCGCCGCCGTCCTCGCGGGCCACGCGGCGTTCTGGGACAGTCATCTGACCGTCGAACTGTCCCCGCCTCCTGCAACCAAGCCCTGAAAGGACGATCTCCAATGGCACCTGTCACCCTCAAGCAAACCGTCGAGGCCCCGCTCGCAACCGTATGGGACAGTTGGGACCGCTACGCCGATGTTCACAGCTTCCACCCCGGACTCGAGACTTCCTATCTTGTCGAGAACAGCCGTGCCACCGGCCTCGGCGCCAAGCGGCGCTGCGATTTTGTGGGCGGCAAGAACTACATCCTCGAGGAGATCGTCGCCTACGAGGAACTGCGCAAGATGACGCTCAAGATCTACGACGGCAACATCCCCCTGAAGGTGGCCTACGTCACCTTCACCTTCAAACCACTTGGCCCGATGCGCACCGAGATCACCGCGACCGCGCGATTCACGCCGAAATTCGGACCGTTGGGCCTGTTGCTTCGGCCGATCATGCGCAAACAACTGGGCAAGGGGCTGTCCGAGCTTCTGGCGGGCAACGCGGCCTATCTCACGGCCCGCGCTGCCTGAGCCCGGGCGCGTGGCGGCTCCTGTCCGTGGGGCCGCGCGCGATGTGCGTGGGTCCGGCAGCGATCCGGGCAGCCCCCTTCGGATGATCCGGCCTTCCGGGCACCTACCCCGGCGAGCCTGTAGGCGTCGAAGCCTTCAGGCTCGATTGCCGTCACCAAGGTGTGACAGTCGCAATTCCATGTCGTAGTTGTGGATTTCCACGCCGCCGCGTTCGAAGTCGCGGCGCGCGATGACGTGGAAGCCTTCCCGAAGCAAGAACCGCCGCGCCGCCTCGCTGGCTTCCACGTAGAGGCGCGGAATGCGGGCGGCGATGGCGGCAGTCTTCAGATGCGCGAACAGCAATCTGCCGACCCCGGTTCCGGCCACCTCCGGGTGGCAGTAGAAGCAGTCGATATGGCCGTCGCGCTCCAGTTCGATGAAGGCATGGGGCACATCCGCCGCCGAGACGGCGACGAAGACGGACCGGCCGTCCGACACCCTGGAATGAAAGCTTTCGGCGGACAGGGGCGCGGGGCTCCAGTCCGCCAACTGCGCAGCCGTGTAGTCCCGCCCGCCGATTTCATGGACGGCTGCGTGCAGGATTTCGGCCAGAACAGCCGCGTCCGCGGATCGGTAGTCGCGCATTCTCAAGCGGTTCTCTCCTGCGTCCGGATGGCTGACGCCCCTCTCCACCGTATCGCAGAGGGGCGCCAGATCGCCGGTCCCGCGCTACAGGTCAAGCCGCAGATGCGGTTCGCCGTCCGACGTGCGGTCGCGCGAGTGACCGTCCGGCCCCACCGTGCCGAACACCCGTTTGCGCAGGTTGGTAAAGCTGTCGAAGCGCACCACGTCAACCGCCGTGTCGAGATCGAGCGCGATCCGGACCCATCCGGACGGCAAGCGCTCGGCAGAGAGGACCGTTGCCGCGAAAGGCTGCGAGAGGTAGCGGCCGGAGACCCGCCCGCCGGGCGCCCAGGCATCCGGAATGCGGTCGCGGATCGCGGCGTGAAGCGCATTCCACTCACGAAAGCCGTATCGACGCGCAATCGACTCGAGCGCCTGGGCGTGGCTGATCGCGGTGCCCCGGGCGGCGCGCTCCGCGCGCAGCCGTCTGGCCTCGCGCTTGGCCTGCGCGGGGGTTGGCAAATCCTGCGTCATGGCCGCACCTCCGGCCCGGTGCCGAACCGCCCGGCAGGCCGCACGGCGGCGGCGAGACGACCATTCACGCCCCTCGAACGGATGATCGCGCGCGATACGCAGACAGGGAACCGGCCAACCGGCCCGGCGAGATATGGTTTGATTTGGGACATGATCCCGTTCTCCTTCCGGCTGAGGTCGCGCAAGGACTGGACGGGGCCCGCATTGCCATCCGCGCGACAGGTGCCGTGGATGAGAAGGATCGTATCGGTTGCAGAACTTCACCGGGACAGGATGTCGGCGGGCGGCAGGCGTCTGAAGCCTCGGGCCGATTACGATGGCCACCGCCCTCGTGTCAAGCGGCGCTTTGCGGGCGGCTCACACGCTCGGCAAGGCCGCGGGCGAGCAGATCAAACACGATCCGGATGCGGCGGCTGGTCTGCAGCTCCCTGTGCGTGACGAGCCAGATCGGGAACTCGAGCGAAGGAAAGCCGGGCAACACCTTCTCGACGCCAGGCTCGGACTCGCCCAGCGTTTCGGGCTGCATGGACACGCCGAAACCCGCCTTCAGCAACTCCCAGGCGACGATGCCGTTCGCGCTCGACATGACAAAGCTCTCGGGGCGGACGGGCACCCCCATGTTGTGCAGCGGGGCGATCAGGCGATCGGGATCGGCGTTTCCGACGAAATCGTGGTCGGCGATATCCCGGATCCTGCGCGGACGGCCGACCCGGTCCAGATAGTCCGACGCGGCGTAGAGATTCGCACGGAAATCACCGAGATGCCGGGCGATGAGGTCGGGCTGCTCCGGCCGGATGTGCCGGATCGCGATATCAGCGTCACGCCCCGCCAGGTTTTCCAGCTCGCTGGAGGCGAGAATGCGGACACGGATGCCCGGTGCAGCCTCGCGCAGGGGCTTGAGAACGCCCGGAAGGACCACCGCGGACAGGAGATCGGTCCCCGTGACCGTGACCTCGCCCGTGACCTCCTGCGATTTGCCGTCCGCCACCATGGAGAGAAGCGTCGCGGCCTCGCCCATCGCACGGACATGGAGAAGCAGGTCACGGCCCGCTTCGGTCAGCGTGAGACCCCGCACGCTGCGCTCGACAAGGGTCACGCCCAACGCGTCCTCCAGCGCACCGATCTGCCGCCCGACGGTCGGCTGCGTGGTTCTGAGCACGCGCGCGGCACCGCTGAAAGAGCCCTCCTCGGCTGTTGCGAGGAACGCGCGCACCTGATTCCAGTCAAAGGAGATGGCCTGCCAGTTCATATAAAAGCGTATAGCAGTTGGACGGATTTAGGCAATCGACCAATCGCATGCGCATGGCGATACGTCGGACGACACCGGGACGCGCCTCGCCGACAGGCGCGGCGCGCCGCCCCCGGCCACCCGACACGACGAGAAGGCACGGATCGACCGATGACCGACCAACCCCTCCGGCACCGTACTGCGCGAGGCTCTTCGCCCGCGCCCGCAGGCGCGCCCGACGTCCTGAAAGCGCACCGCGCCGCCGTCTCGTCGCGGCGAGAGCCCGACCACGCCGGCCCGCAGGGTCGGCGGATGCGAACCAGACCCCCGGCCTGAAAGCCCGACGCATGCACCTCATCCCCCGTCGCGAACGGGCCTTTCTCGGCCTGATCTTCCTCTACTCCTTTATTCCGGCTGTCGTCGGACTGTTGCGCATTCCCGAGCTTTTCGGGGGGCCCGCACTCGTACCGCCGAACCCGCGGGCGGTGATCGATCCCGTGCCGGTGACGCTCCATATCCTCGGCAGTTCGGTGTTCTGCCTGGCGGGGGCGGTGCAATTCCTGCCCAGCCTGCGGCACCACAGCCCCGCCCGGCACCGGACGCTCGGGCGCGTGGTGGCGACCGCGGGGTGCATGAGCGCGCTCACGGGGCTGTGGATGACCTTGTCCTATTCGTTTCCCGCCGCGCTTCAGGGCCCCTTGCTCTGTGCGACGCGGGTCGTGCTCGGCCTCGTGATGACCGCCCTCATCGCCTGGGCCGTCGTCGCGGTCCGGTCCCGCAACGTGGCCGCGCATCGTGCCGCCATGCTGCGCGCCTATGCCATCGGCCAGGGTGCCTCGACCCAGACGGTGCTCTTCCTGATCGCCATAATCGCATTCGGACACGAACCGCTCGGCCTCGCGCGGGACCTGGTGATGGTGGCGGGCTGGGGGCTCAATGCCGGGATCGCGGAAATCCTGATCCGTCGCCCCTTCGGGCGCTGGCGCGGGCAGGCCACGATGTCCGGTCCGCCATGAACCTCGCCGGGTGCCCGACCTGCCCCATCCCCCGACAACAGGAGACCGCAATGCGCAAACCCGACCCCCACACGTTCCTGTCCACCCTTTGGCTGTTCATCTTGCTCAACGTGATTTTCCGGGATTTCCATCAGCTTGGAATGGCCTGGTATCTCGAGTCGCTGCTGACCGGCTACCAGAACGGGGTGAGGATCACGGAGGAAATCATGCTGATGGCCGGTATCCTCGTTCAGGTGCCCATCGGCATGGTGCTCCTGTCGCACCTGCTGACGCGCGAATGGCTGCGCCGCGCCACCTTCGTTGCGGTTCCGGTCACGGCTGCGGGCATGATGATGGCGCCACCGACCGATAAGGATGATGTCCTGCATCTGATCATCGAGCTTGCCGCCATGACCGTGATCCTTTGGGTCGCCTGGCGGTGGCCCGCCGGGCATCCGGTGGCGGGGCGGCCATGACTGCACCTCGAAGCAAACACGGGACGTGCGGCGCGCCGCTCGATACCGGTCCGCGTCGCCGCCGCATCGCCGGCCGCGCCCTCCTCGCGGCTGCGGCGGTTGCCCTGCTCGTCGCGTGGGGGGACATGTCAGCGTCGCTGCCCGAGGTCATCGGCCGCGCAGCGGCATCGCGCGGCATGCTCTGGACGCTTCTGTTGCTTTACACGGTGCTGCTCGCCCTGCCCTTCGTGCCCGGTGCCGAAATCGGCCTCGCCCTCCTCGTCCTGTTCGGCGCAGCCATGGCCTTGCCTGTCTATCTCGCGACCATCCTGGCGCTTTCGATCGGTTTCGCGGCGGGG